>CAKVBK010000073.1 GCA_934725285.1 uncultured Bacteroidales bacterium
TTTCGTCTGTCAAATTCGCTTGATTGCAATCGGCCTTCGGGCCAAGCGAGTACTTCATTTCATTTTCTTTGACAGACAGGCGGCATCCGGGAGGGTGCCGCTTTTTCAGTCTATGATGTCAACAGCCTTGAGGGCTTCGGAGGCGCGGTCGGTCTTGCCGATGTAGATGGAGGTGATGGCGAGGCTGGAGTGGTCGGCCTGCTGCTGGACGGATGTGAGGGGAACACCGGAATTGACCATATTCGTGATGCCAGTGTCCTTGAGTGAATAGAACTGGAGTTCCTTCGGGAAACCGAGGGCGGGACGTACCACGTAACTCCAGTAGGAAGCGAACCTGCGGGAACTGGCTTTCTTTGTGCCGGGAGAAAAGTCATACATCGGGTGGTCTCCGAAAAGGTAGTGGCCAGGATGGGAGAGGTCAAGTTTACGGACATATTTCATCATCGAGTCCGGAATGGTCCGGGTGGAATCCTTCTCGTTCTTGGCGATGCTTGCGCTGATGCGGATGAGCTGGTTGTCGAGGTCAATGTCCCGGCAACGGAGCATCGAGAGCTCTTTCGGGCGGATGAAGCAGCAGTAGCACATCAGGGCCATAACAAGGTAAGGGACGTTGTTTGCCTCCAACCAGGTGATTAGCTCGTTGAACTCTTCTGGAGTGAACAGGCGACGGATTTTCTGGGTCAGGCGTTTCGGCTTACGCTTGACTGCCATAAACGGGTTGTCCTTGATGTACTTCCTTTCAATCATCCAATTGAAGAGGACTCGGAAAAATAGGATGCTGTTGTTGAATGTTCTGGCGGAGACGGCCAGATCACGGTCGTCCATGAAGTCGATGGCATCGCTTTCTGTGAAAGAGCAGACATAGGAGGTTTCATCGAAGCCGTGTTCCAGAAGCCATTTCTTGAACAGTTTGACATAGGAGGTGTAACCTCTGACAGTGTCAGGACGGTTGTCTTTAGTCTTGACCGCAAGGAATTTGTCAAGTGTCTCGAACATAAGAGCATAGGCTTTCGGGGCTATCTTCTCCGTGAACGGATTCCAACCCATCTGCAACTTAATGCCGAGATCTGCCATTATCTTCCGTCCAACGCGTCTTCTTTCAGGCAATGATGGGATGCGGTTCAGCTTTATGCGGATCCGTCTCATCTTACCGGTCGGAGGGTATATGCAAGAGTAAGAAATGTACCAAACGTCTCCGGTCACAAGCTTCGGAGGAATGAAATCTATGTATGGAATCGGTGGCGTTAACACAATTTTTTTTTCTTTGCACAATGCGCTGAGCGCATCATACAAGGAAAAATCTTGTCCCGTTTTTGTCCCGTTTTTCTCGGAAAAATCCCGTAAGTTATTATCTATTAGTTCATTACAGCGATTTTGCGGAGGATACAGGATCCGAATCATCACAAGCACGAGAAGACACATCAGAGCCGAAGACAGACAAAATCACGATGTCTCCTTTTTCCGCAAGTCCATCCTGGATGACCGCGGATCCTCCATTAACCTCAGCAGGAAGGATTCTTTTACGAATCAATCTCATAGCACAATGGTAGGTCTGATGAACACATTCAGCTTCTGCGTCTGCTTGGTTCTTGTGACATTTCCGCAGAACAATCGCAGGACTGGCACCCTTGCTATCCACGGAAGCCCTTTACTGCTGTCCTCAGTAAGATTCTTTTCTATACCACCCAACAGGATCATCTCCCCATCCTTGACCTTGACAATGGAATTGAATCCACGCTTTGTCATTCCTGGAGGAGCAGTCAAATCGCCGTTGTCACGTTCGGTGAACTCGTCCTGATTCAGGTCAATCCTTATGGTTATCGTGCTGTCGGCACTCACAATAGGGGTCATATCAAGGACAAAACTCGCCTCCACATTCTTCCAAAGATACGACTCCGACTGGAGCGGATTCTGAGTACCGATGATATTCACTTGACTCTCTTTATAATACTTCACCTCACCGCTCTTCAACACCGCCTTATGGCCGTTCAAGGTAGAAAGTTTAGGAGTAGAACGGAGTGTAACCACGCCATCCTCTTCGAGCAATTTCAGATCCGCATAGAAATTAGGGCCGACCGGACCAAGATTGACAAGTCCCAGACCATTGAACGCATTGATGAGTTTGTTGATCTTGTCGGCGCCCAGCGAGACATCCACACCGGGAGACAATGTCCCATAAGAAGCTCCTGATGCCTCTTTCCCCTTTCCGAAAGTGACACCAGTTGACCGGCTCTTGCGATCAAGCGCATCCACAATGATGACATCAATGGAGATGAGTGGGACACTTTTGTCTATCTCCCGCAGGTACCGTTCCAAAGCCTCAACATCAGGCTGCCCTCCGCTGAGCACAAAACTGTTCTGATCCGGAAACACTTTGATCTCAATGTCTTTCTTCAATTGTGTGGGGATAATCTCGACCACATCATCGATAGTCCGGTACCGCATCTGGAACAACCTGACACAAAATGACGGAGCCGGTGTGTCATCCACAGGGAAAAATGAACCTTTGTCACGGCCACGCTCACCTATCATCCAAGTACCCGACTCGTTTCTCGCACACCTCAAACCATTTGACGCCGAGATGTTCTCCATCATCTGATCCACACTCATTCCGACACCAAAACCTGAGACTTTCCGTTCCGCCAACGATGGAGCGAACACGATGTTGTCGCCAGTCTCGGCTACCAGCCTGCGTGTCAAGGCATCCAATGTGCATCCGGAGAAATCCATACTGAAAAGTCCGGAGGAATCACGAGCGATGGTTACTTGCGGTAACGGATCGGATGGCTGCCACGGAAAAACTGTGACGATTCCGGATTCCACCGTCAAGTCCAGACCACAATCCTTGCAACAAAGAAGCAACACATCCTTGACAGGAACCCGCTCAAGATTACAGGTGATCTGACCGCGAATCCTGTCCAAGGAAAGATTCACGTTAAGGCTGTTCTCTATCGCAATGGTTTTCAACAAATCCGCTACAGAGAAATTCGTCACGGAAAGGTCAATCGGTTCATTGTAGCGGGCATCGGCGGCTACCAGGCTGTCCAGACTCTCCTTGATTCTCACCAAACGGTCACCACTTTGAGCGACCGCAGCACGGCACACAAGCAAAGCTGACAGAAGGAATATTATTCGTCTTATTCTCATTGAATATCAATCAATTCATAAACGGCAAGATATCATCAAGTGAAGTCAATCCATCAGCGTACAACTCTATGGCCGAATCACGAAGAGTCTTGAGTCCACGTGATCTCAGAAGTTCGTCAACGTCTCCCCTCACCTCTTTCACCGCCTGTCCGAGTTCTCCGTCTATCGGAATCACCTCATAGACAGCCTTGCGTCCGCTGTAACCAGTGTAATAGCAATGCTCACATCCCGAAGCCACATAAGTTTTTGTGTCCAAAGACATCCCAAGCCGGTTCAGCATAACCGGATCAGAGACAGCCTCCTTTTTGCAATGAGGGCACAATGTGCGGACAAGACGCTGTGCTACACAAGCAACCAAAGTTTCAGAAAGGAGGTAGGGATGGATCCCCATATCCACAAGACGGGTAACGCATCCCCAAGCACTATTCGTGTGAAGAGTTGAGAGCAGCAGATGTCCTGTGAGCGAACTGCGCACGGCCATCTCAGCCGTTGCCTCGTCACGAATCTCACCAAGCATAATAATGTCCGGATCCTGGCGCAGGAAAGTCCTGAGAGCCATCGGGAAGTCGAGTCCTATCTCCTCCTTCAGCTGCACTTGATTCACACCTTCCAAGGTGTACTCAACAGGATCTTCAATCGTGACGATGTTGTTGTCCCCACGGTTAAGCAGTTCCAGCGTCGCATAGAGTGTGGTACTCTTTCCGGATCCTGTAGGCCCGCTAATCAGAATCATCCCGTGAGGATGAGACACAGCCGCCAGATAATCCTTGTACTGACGCTCATCAAGTCCAAGTTCTGACAGAAAAAGATGCCTGTCGTTCATCGTGAGGAGACGCAGCACAATCTTCTCACCATAGATCGTCGGAAGTATGGACGTTCTGATGTCAAAGCGCACGCCGTTTCCCTCGTAAATTATGCGGCCGTCCTGCGGAAGCCGCTTTTCGGATATGTCCAGATTGGACATAATCTTGATGCGGTTGACCAGAGATGTGTAAGACGATTTACGGATGACGTGCCGTTCCAGAAGTTTTCCATCAACACGGAAACGAACCCTGCACCGATGCTCGGATGGTTCCATATGGATGTCACTCGCCCGCATCCGGTACGCCTCCTCGATCAATGACGGGACATCCTCTATGACATCAGACACTGTGCCCTTGGACCGCACTCCAGACTGCCTATAGTGAATCGCCAACAGACGGGACAAATCCTCAACCGAAATGTACCTGACAGTGATCTCCTTTCCAAACAGAATGTCCAAATCGCGAATGGCATCGGTATAGTCTCTACCCTCCTCGCCCAAACAGAGCAAACGCCCGTCAGCATCCACGTCATACGGAAGCAACCTGTAATAAGCCGCCTCCTCCGAAGTCAACACCTGCAAGGCCTCGGTGCGCACAGTAATGCTGTTCAGATCAAACTTTCTACCCTCCATAAATCGCTCTGAAAAGTATGAATATGACAAAACAAACTCCGAAAACCGTGATAAGGGGAATCCCCGTCAAACCAGGCTGCATCCTTCTGAACAGTGGCCAGGACTGCAATGCAAGGATGGAGGACACTATCAAGAACCGGAGATACACCTCTACCCCGAAAGCCGGCATCAGCGCGGCAAGGAATATGACATCCCCTGCACCAAGCATCTCCATCAACGACCGCTTCCTCATTTTTGAATATGCCAGCAAAGACACTCCTATCACCAAAAGGACTATTAGGTTGCACACAATGTTGATCAACGTCTCTCGCCATCCTCCCTCAACCACTCCGGCCACAACAAGGATCAGCCAGAAAGCCGACAGCCACCAGGATGATACCATACGGCTCCTTGCATCCGAGATCATCATAACCGTAAGCGGGAATATGGAAAGCAGCCTCAACATCGCATCAGTCCTTCACGGTCTCCTTCAGATTCTTGTCCTGGTCAATCTCCCAAACGTTAAAGACTCCGTCCTTGTCAAAATCGACTACGGAGACCGCCTGAGCCTTGAAGCCGTTCTCCCCAGCCTCCACGACCTCGATGCGGTAATTGGCGTTTCCGCCGTCCGTCACAAGGGCCGCCTGCTCAAACCCAAGCTCCTCCAAATCATCGGAATATCGCGAATAGGTGTAGAAATAACTCTTCTCCAACGAATGCAGAAAAGTAAGTTGCTGCTGGGCCTCAGTCGCTTTAGCCCTTGAGATCAACGGCATCAGGTTCGGCATCGCCACCAACACCAGAATCCCGATGATCACAAGGACAACCAGCAACTCCGTCAACGAAAAAGCCCTCAAGGCCTTTCCTCTAAAGGTGTTCTGATTCAAAACGTTCATAATTCACACATTTTATTCATAAACATTCTAACGCTTTATGACTATTTCATACGGTGGAAACATATGAATGTCCTTCATTGCCGTTGTCGGGGGATAATAAAGTGTGTCATTTAATAATCTCAAATCATTCAATCTTAGATCATAACGAACCAGATAACCATTATGTTCACTAAGATATTCCCAACCGAAATTATCCACATCTTCCTGCTTGAACAAATAAACAGACAACACACCGCAATGTGTAACAGACAAAATGGATTCCCAATTTCCTCTTCGACCAAAAATCCAACCTGATTTCTGAATTCTATCTGCAATGCAGAATGGATTTGGATTAACTGGAAGCAATGTGTCTGGATAACTAAACCCAGAATTAATCTCATCTGCTACAAAACAAGTCAATTCATAGCCAGACTTGTTATTCAAAAACAGACCTATATCACCCGGTTCATAACATGACGAACCAAATATCACTATGCAAATAAAGAATGCAACTTTTCTTTTCATTCTTCTCGATAATTTAATAATGGGTTGGATAATATGCCTCATAATCGGCAGACCGATATTTGGTCTTCCAAGATACGCCATAATATCTACCGAAGTATCTCTTCGCTTTCCTATTTGCCCGCATCTCATATGGCATATAATCGTGCGTATCCGCAAATTTCCCGGGAATAGGAGAAGCATCCGCAGCACTAATTATACTTGGAATTCCAATAGCAAATAAATATGACAATCCCCAAAGCCTTCCATCAATAGTATGACCATATTCATGCATGTATAATGGATCTTGAATAGCATAATTATAAAATTCACTAGAATTGATTGTATCCGTAATATCTATATTGCAATAATTGCCCAATGTAATACCTTGCCTTTTTCCCGAATTTTCATTCGTTGCGAAAGTAGCCCCTCCCAGATAATCCACTCTGTCTATTGATGAACCAAATGCATTTCGGAATTGAGTGTAATCGTAGCCTAATCCAGTCTGCAGGGTTTCCCAAGTATGGCGTGAAACACCTTGCCAAATACTTTTAAAGAATGACGCATTCTCATCCAAATAGAAATTACCTAAAAGTACTTTCATCGAGTTTATAAAACCTTTCCCACCTTTATTAATTGCTCCCCCTACGGCACCTGTAATAGTGGAAGCCACATGCACCCCTTCCACACCAATAACTCCATACTTCGCTATTTTTCCAACCGTTCCAATAAAGCCTGCCATCTTTGACATACCTGCAATTCCACACCATCCAGTATATGCAGCCGCTCCGACCAAAAAACCTGCAACAGCGCCCGAAAAGAAATATTTTACACCGTCGTTAAAACTAATATTATCCCGTATCATGTGCGCACCGACATTTCCAAAGCCAAACACGGCCGCAGTAATTGCTGCTACAGTTAACATAGTAGTCAAAGCAAATTCACCAGTGTCATCGGTATATTTCAGTGGATTATTCAATGCATAAGAGTAGCGGTTGAAATTCTGCGTGAAATCCGGTGCCTGAACGTAAGGATCAGGGCTGAGGAAACGGCCAAGGAGTGGGTCGTAGAGGCGGGCGTTCATATTGATCAATCCGAACCAAGTCAGATGCTCGTGACCGGTGAAGCCACGGCCAAGGAACAGTTCCGGTTCCTCTCCTGCAGCATAGACCTCAAGAGTCTCTGGATCACGAAGCCTACCCCACGGATCATAGCTGTACTCAGCCACAAGTGTTCCTTCCGATGTCGCGATGTGGGTTATGTTGCCGAGGTAATCACGGCCTATGTTGTAAGCCACCCAGTCTCCTCCATTCTCACGCTGAAGCACCATCGGGGCCGAATAGGCGTCACCCCCAAGATAGAGCCGCTCTTTAGTGCCTTCCGGAGATTGGTCGAACTCGTAACGGCCTCCGACATAATACCGTGTCAGTAATTGCGTGGAGCCATCAGCCACATACATCTTCACACGGTTTCCATCATCGTCATAGGTGAAGGCGGCACTCTTTCCTCCCTCTGTCAGAATCGAAGGACGACTGTAGCAGGTATAGGACACATTCTGGACACGGGAAGGAACCAGACCATCCGACTCTGGATGTAAGGCCGTGATCTGATAAGGCCGTGATGATGCGCCATAATCCATGGTTCCGACACCTCCGATCGAAGTGATGTTGCCGTTGTCCGCATAAGCGATCACCCTGTTCCCGATTGATGTCAGGCGGTTCAGACTGTCGTAGCCGAATTGCTCCGTCTGGTTGTTCAAACCGTCAGTACGGCTCAACAGATTACCTGTCAAAGGGTCAAACTGATAGGTGAAATCCTGCAGATTCCCGTCATCTATTTTCCTGTAAGTCGGAAGGCCAAAGGCTGTGAATCCATACTCCCTTCCAATCACACCGGTAATGATTCCAGTAGCCAAGCCAAGGTCGTCTTCAGACATGAGGCAACGCACTATGGTTTCATCCGGAAGCGTGATTATTGTATTATAACCATTGTCATAGGCAAAGTTCTCAGTCGTGATCACTCCACTCTGCGACTCATATTGCACACTCAGCAGCACCCCTTGGTCGCCATAACAGAAAGTCTTCTTGAGCCACTTTCCGTCAGGTACGGTCTCACGGGATGACAACACACGGTCAAAAGCGTCATAGGTATATTCCACGCCTGTGCCATTGGTCGATTGCTCGGAACTCAAGCGTCCATAAGTGTCATAGGAATAAGCCGTGTTGTACTCTCCAGGGCGCTCAACGGACGTGGTTCTGCCATACTTGTCTTTGTATGTGATTATCTTGCCGTTCGGATTAGTATGGGTCTGCACTGAAGATCCATCGCTGTTCCACACACAAGAATCGGTCTGGATTCCGGCACTCGGATCTTCTATCTTAGTGCGACGGCCATAATCATCGTAAGAGAAAGAAGTAACCACATTACCTGGAGCCGTGACCGATGATGGTTGCCCATCATTGCGCAATGTGTAAGTAATGGTTCCTCCTGCGTCAGAAACACTTATCACATTTCCACTCGCATCAGTGGTTCGTGTCGAGGTAATCCCATCTTTCACGGTGGTCACGCTAACACCATTGTATGCCCAGGAAGAGTTTTTCCCGGAAGCCTCGGACAGACTGAGCGGGCGACCATATTCATCATAAGAATATGTGTTCCAATAAGCGGCCTGCACGCCACGGAAAGGAAGCGAGATCCGGCTCACTCGCCCATTGGAATCATATTCTTTGTCCACATACTGCCATTGGCCGTCAAAGCGTTTAATCCCGCCACGCAGGTCCCTGCCAAGAGCATCGTAATACGTGACACATTCAGGCTTATTTGTCTCTGTCTTGGTAACAGCATACAAGCCGCGGCCTCCCCAAGCAACATTTATCTGTGCCTCCGAGCCATCCGGGTTCGTCGTTTTGACCAAATTCCCGAGACCGTCATAAGTGAACGATGTGACCCGACTGCGATAGTCCGTCTCCGTTCCAGGATTACCGAATTTATCATACTCGCCATAAGTGGTGGTATGACCCAAGGCATCTGTCTTTGACAGAATAT
>CAKVBK010000074.1 GCA_934725285.1 uncultured Bacteroidales bacterium
TCAAAGACATCCCTAAGGACTGGAAATGCCCGGTCTGCGGAGCCTCGAAATCCGATTTCGCGGAATATTCGGAATAAATTCCTAAGAGTGGTTTTAGAATTAGAAATGGTGGCGGACTGATGCCCGCCACCATTTCTAATTGTGAGACTCATGAAACTGAATTGAGCCGGTCTGGTATAATCCAAACCGGCTCTATCATATCACAAGAATGTTATTTGTCCCTTACGCAGCGGACCTGAAGGCCTTGGTTCGAATCAACTCCTGATGCATTCACCTTTGCCTCGGCGGTTTCCGACGTGAAGAACCATAGGAAATACTTGTATTTTCCCGCCTGAGTTCCAGGTGTACTGGTCCAAGCGAAGATTCTGCCCGCCATCATAACGCCGCTGCCACTCTTGGAGAACTGTCCTGAAGCAGCCAGATAAACATTTTGGTCTCCATCCGAACACATACGGTAGACACCATTCTCCCATTCCTTGCTTCCTCCTTTGGTTAGATTCAGGAATTCTTCCTCTGTTGGAAGTCGCCAAGTGCCGGCAGGAAGGACAAGAGAGCAAGGATCCACTTCGTTTGATTGGATATCAGCATACTTAATTGTAGTCTCCTCCGGCCCGTATGCCTTTCCAGGATATTTTGTGGAAGAAGACAAACTCTGTCCAAGATCCACCCCATAGCGGCTCTTCCACTTGAAGAACATGCCGACCTCCTTTGGTTCCGCGAATGTGTAGGCTCCATCCTTGACAGTCAGGTAGCCGGGACTCCAAATCACCGAGAAGCCCTCCAGTTTAGGGGCTGCGGCCTGAACCACCGTCTTGCCTGTGTTCTCACCGTTGACATAGATGAAAAGAACGCGTTCATCGGTGGTGCTGGTGTTCTCAGGAATGGCGAATGAGACAACCGGAAGTGACTTGGAAGCGCTTTCAGTCTTTGAGTAACCATCATTGCTCTTGACCTCGACAGGAACATCGCTCAGATCAGTGTCAACACTTACCGTAAGGTTAAACGCAGTATGGTCGTGCTTGGCCGGAGAATGACCTGCATAGAAAGCATAATTCGCGATCGCCGGCTGGACGAATGACTTTCCGGTGTACTTGCCATTGACGAAAATCTTCCAAGTCTTGTTCTGCTTGCTGTCGTTTGGCTTCATCTTGAATTTCACTGTGGTAACATTCTGGGTACAGCTCATCTTGGTCTCATCGTTGAAATCTGACAGAAGCGTCACTTCATAAAGAGCAAACTCACCAGGATCCGTAACCACCTCAAGTTCAAATTCCTTGTAGTCATCTACAGTCTCCGGAGAGTATGACACAAGGCTCGGCTGCCTGATGTTCTTCACGCAGCGGACAGAGGCAAGATTAGTGTTGGACAGATCGTAGTAGATCATCGAATATTCATCACTCACGACATAAATGGAATGGTCGCCATCAAAGCTCTCGCCATCAAGCCAATAAGCGCCGTAGGAATTCTTCATGGAGATTGTTCCGTCCGCCTTTGACATCGTTCCGGCATAAGGCAGGAAGAAATCACAATTCTTGAAGCCTACACCTTTCACTCCGTTCAAAATGTGCTCGTTGTCAAGATCTTCTTGATAGTAAAGGTAATACGCCTCCTCGTAGGTAGGAAGCCTGAGCCCGGGATCAACCTTGGCGCAAGGGTCATCGGACGGGTCATTCTCCGGGATGGCGGACAGATCGATCTTGACACGTGCCGGAGTGTAGGCCACGCCGTCATAGATGTCTGGCTCCGAGCTGACTCCATAACTGCTTCCTTTCTTGAAGTACAGCCCTGCATCGGACATATTCTCGGCAATCACGAACTTGCCGTCCTTCAAGGTAATGTTGCCCTTGGCCCAATAAAAATCCTCGATCAGGACAAGAGCGGCGTCCTGGTTGGCCGAAGCGACCTCTTTCCAGACTACGTCTGAAGACGGCTCATCGTCATAATTCTCCGGAGCCGGAGTGAAGGCCGCCTCAACCGTGATCCTGCGCGTGTTCTCGGTGTAGTTTGCCGGAACAGTAATCTCCACCTCATCAGTCTTGGAAGTGACCTCTACAGGCTCGCCGGTCGCGTCCCCAACGTTCACCCTGTACTTCCAAGCCAGGAAAACCGGCTCACTGGCCCGGGTAAGTTTCACGGTGTCTGCCGCAAAAGAGAACCTGAACGTGCCACCGTTGAAAGAGATTGTCTCAGGAAAATCTGACTTCTCATAAGACGTTTGGACATACTCCACGCTGACTTCCTCCTTCCCGCAGGAAAACAGCGACACTGACAGCGCCGCGGCTGCCAGCAAAAACAAAACATTTTTACTCATCAGTTATTTAGTTAGTATTTCGTTTATCCGTTAAATATACTATTGTTCCTACAAATATAGTCATTTTCAAAGAAACCCAAATTCCGTCCGAACTGTCGGATAATCACAAATATTCGTTAACTTGCGCAAAATATTCATAAATATGAGAAAGACTGTCACAATTATTACCATGGCGATGCTGACGCTTGGCATTTCATTATCAGCGGGCGCGCAAGACAAAAACAAGTCAGAGAACTTGGAGATAGAAAGGATCAAGCAAGAGAGTTCCATCCTCAAGGAAGGTGACAAGGCTGCTGATTTCACCGGAAAGAAATTCTCCGGCGGCACGTTCAACCTTTCCGGCCATAAGGGGAAGGTCATCTTGTTGCTTTTCTGGGGCAGCTGGTGCCCTCCTTGCAGACACGAGCTGAGGCCTGAGAACCTTCCCGCCACGCTGAAGGAGTTCAGAGACAACCATGATCTCGTCTTCCAGCCAATCGCTTACAAGGACACAAGGGTGACTCTTGACAAGTTCTTCAAAGGCGAGGAAGGCAGGACGATATATTCATACCTCAAGCCGCTGACGCTGGTCGATGAGGACAAAAGCATATTCAATCTTTATGCGAAGTCTGGAGTTCCCCGCAGTGTGATCATCGGAAAGGACGGTGTGATCGCATACGTTGGACTCGGGTCTTCGGAGGAGGGACTCAAGGAGATTGCCGTGACACTTCGCAAGGAACTGGCTAAATAGAAGCGTCGTCAAAGTGTGGCGATGGACCTGGCGACAGTATATCCTGTCGTCCAAGCGGCCTGCAGGTTGAAGCCGCCAGTGATCGCATCGATGTCAAGGACTTCCCCGGCGAAATAGAGGCCTGGATAAGTCTTGCACTCTAGTGTGCCGAGATTGATGTTTGACAAAGCGACACCGCCGCAAGTGACGAATTCTTCCTTGAAACGACTCTTGCCGCGGATTTGGTACTCATCGTTGACCAAGGTGTTCACGAGGCGGTTCATTCCTTTGGAGCCAAGTTCGGCCCAACGGGAGTCCTCTCTGATTCCTGACTTGGAGATCAGATAGTTCCAAAGCCTTGACGGCAATTCGGACGGGTGGGTGTTGAGAATCAGTTTCTGGTGGTTGTCCTTTGAAAGCGACAAGATTCTGTCACGGACCGTCTGTTCGCCGGCGTCACCGAACCAATTCACTGAAAGCGTAGCTGAATATTCATTTTCAGCGAGATAGAGTGCGGCATAAGAGGAGAGCTTCAGGATTGCAGGGCCACTCATGCCCCAGTGGGTTATAAGGAGCGGGCCTGAGGCTTTGAATTTCGTCCCGGACAAGGACGCGACCGCGTTCTCGACCACGGTTCCCATCAACTCGCGGACTGTGTCTCCAGGGAGGTTAAAAGTGAAGAGAGACGGAACCGGAGGAATGATTTCCAGATCCAGACCGTCAAGCATTCCGAGGCCCGAAAGTTTCGGGCTGCCGCCGGTGGTCACCACCACGATGTCGGCCGGATATTCATGATTATCCTGTCGCTGTGGCTTCTGTGGCATCGGCCCTTCGACAAGCTCAGGGACCGAATTTACTGGCTCAGGGGCCGGACAAACTGGTCGCTGAACCTGTCGAAGCGACTGTCTTCCGGAAAATTCAGTAGAGATCGTGTAACCGCCTTCCCGGCGTGGAAGTATTCCCGTAACTTTATGCCTTGTATGAAGCACGACTCCCGCCTGACGCATTCGGGTCAGCAGCGTGCCAACGATCTCCATTGCGTCCTGAGATGCGGGGAAAACACAATGGTCCTCCTGAAGAACCAGTTTGACCCCCTCATTCTCGAACCACTGCCATGTGCTTCGCTGGTCAAAGGTACGGAACAGACGCTTCATCAGTTTGTCTCCGCGGGGATACGCTGTTGAAAGTGAGTATATCCCCTCAAAGGAATTTGTAAGGTTGCATCGTCCTCCCCCGGTTATCGCCACCTTTGCCAAAGCCTTCGGCCCAGCCTCAAACACATCCACCGAAGCGGAAGGCATCCTCCGTTTCAACTCAATGGCGCAGAAACACCCCGCCGCCCCGGCTCCGACAACAGCAATCTTCATACTGCAAACCTACACAAAATAATTGACATAAATAAATGAATATCCCATACAACCAATCGGAGCGTAGCGACGCAAGGGGTTTGGGGAATACGGTCCCCAATGCCCCACCGGGGCCGTCACGAAGTGACTGGGGGTTAAAGGTACAGCGCACGCAGTGCGTAGCGACGCAAGGGGTTTGGGGAATACGGTCCCCAATGCCCCACCGGGGCCGTCACGAAGTGACTGGGGGTTAAAGGTACAGCGCACGCAGTGCGTAGCGACGCAAGGGGTTTGGGGAATACGGTCTCCAATGCCCCACGGGGGCCGTCACGAAGTGACAGGGGGTTATAAGGAATATTGCGCACTTGTGCGTAATATTTTGCCGATTGCCTTTTAGTAAATATCTTTGTCAAGATTTATGGCCACAGGACAGAAAGACATACTCCTCGGGATGATCAGAAAGGGTCAGGCGATGACCCTTGGACAGCAGATTCGGCTCACGATTCTGCTGAGCCTTCCTGCCATCGCCGCCCAGTTTTCCTCAGTTCTGATGCAGTACATCGATGCCGGAATGGTCGGCCACCTCGGAGCCAACCAGTCCGCGTCAATAGGACTGGTCGCCACGACGACATGGATAATGGGCGGATTCCAGTCCGGAGCGAGCGCCGGATTCTCAGTCCAGATCGCCCACCTTTGCGGAGCGCAGGATTTCAAGGGTGCCAGAGCCGTGATGAGGCAAGGGCTCACCACAGTATTCATCATCGGACTGGTTCTCGCCGTGATCGGTGTAGGCATCAGCGGAGCGCTCCCCCACTGGCTTGGCGGGACACCGGAGATAAATGAGGACGCATCGGAATATTTCTGGATATATTCAGCATTCATCCCCATAGGAGCGGTAGGCTGGGCGGCAAACTCGATGCTTCAAGCCAGCGGCAATATGAAGATTCCGAGCCTGATGTACACCGGGATGTGCGCCCTTGACGTGGTATTCAACTACATATTCATTTACATCTATGGGATGGGCGTGGCAGGAGCCGCGCTAGGCACAGGTGCGGCGCAGGTCGTCACCTCCATATTCGTGATCTGGTATATTCTCAGGCGTTCCAAAGAATTGAATATAAAGGGAGAACAAGGTACGTTCGTCCCTCAGCGCAAAACTGTGCGCAACGCTTGGGGAATAACCGCACCGATGTGGCTCCAGAACATCATCATGAGAGGATCACACATCATGAGCACCATCATCGTGGCACCTCTCGGTCCTATTTCCATAGCAGCCAACTCGCTGGCCATCATCGCTGAAAGCTTCTGCTACATGCCGGGCTACGGAATCGAGGAGGCGGCCACAACCCTTGTCGGCCAGAGCCTCGGAGCCAAACGCCGGGAAGTCGCCAAGCGGTTCTCGCAGATCACCATGCTGATGGCGGCCGGCATCATGACCGTGCTGGGAGCGTTGATGTTCATCTTCGCGACCGACCTTATGATGCTTTTAAGCTCCGACCCTGATGTCATCGCGTTGGGGGCCAAGGTACTGAGGATCGAAGCGTTCGCCGAGACATTGTACGCCTTCTCCATCGCAGGCTACGGCTCATGCGTCGGCGGAGGTGACACCCTTGTCCCGAGTGTGATAAACTTCGGAAGCATGTGGGTGATCCGCATCGGCTTGGCACTGATTTTGACGCCTCGGATGGGGCTCGTCGGCTACTGGATAGCGATGTGCATTGAACTGAACTTCCGCGGGCTGCTCTTCTACTGGAGGCTGCGCGGCGAGAAATGGATGAAACTAAAAATCACTTGAATATATGGAAAAGATCATCAATCAGGAATTCGGCGGCGAGAGACCGCTATATTGCAGACATGACCTTTATCTTGAGAATGTCAAGATCCACGCCGGGGAATCCGCTTTGAAGGAAACCGGCAACATCACCGCCGTGCACTGCCAGTTTGAGGGCAAGTACCCGTTCTGGGAGTGTGACGGATTTGTCATCAAGGACAGCCTCCTGACTGTCGGCGCTCGGTCAGGGCTTTGGTACTCAAGAAACTGCGAGATCTACGACACGATCATCGACGCTCCGAAGACTTTCCGACGAATGGACGGGATCAAACTGAGGAATGTCCAGATCATGGGCGGCACGGAGACTTTCTGGGACTGCAGGAACATCGAGGTCGAAGACTCCGTCATCGACAGGGCCGACTATGTGTTCATGCACTGCGAGAATGTAAAACTGACCAACGTCAAGCTGAACGGAAACTACAGCTTCCAGTACGCGAAGAACGTTGAGATCAGTGGTTGCGTCCTGAACTCAAAGGATTCTTTCTGGGAGGCGGAGAATGTCACTGTCATCGACTCCGTCATCAATGGTGAATATCTCGCCTGGTACTCGAAGAACCTCCGTCTCGTGCGCTGCCACATCACCGAGACCCAGCCACTTTGCTACTGCGATGACTTAGTGCTTGAAGACTGCACGATGGGCACCGACGCAGACCTTGCGTTTGAATATTCATCCGTACATGCCACGGTCAAGGGTCACGTTCCTTCCATCAAGAACCCTCGCACCGGCTTCATCCGCTACGGTTCAGTCGGAGAGATCATCCTCGACCAAAACATCAAGGCTCCCGGCGACTGCATTTTGGAGAAAGTGCGGTAGGATGTGAAAGAGCCCGTTTGGTTAACCGTTTATGAATCACGTAAATTCCATACTTCTCCGAATGTAGTCCCAGTCTCATGTCAGGGTGCAAGCGGAGACGAGCCATTATTACGGATGTCACGTGCCGATGTCGTCATGGATTTACAGAACGCCTTCACGTCAAAGCCAATCAGAAGTGCCTGAAAGGCTCATCGAGATGAAAATCTTGTATCTTTTCCTTTGAGTTTTTCAGTCTTGTCCGGCTTCCACTGGCACAGATTCCACATGTAGCTGAAAGCTTTTTGTAACATTCTCACCGCCTATGTCCCCTCAGCGCTGTTCCTCTGGAGGATTGCGCTCTGGCAGGACAATCCATTGTGTCAACCGGCTGTAAGCCATCAGCAAACTACCCCATTGGCCGTCAACGTAGACTTTGACGTTGGTTCGGCGTCCTTTCTTGGGCTCTTGATTTTGGACTTGATCCAGTTTTGCGTCACACTCTCGTTCGTATGGCGATAACAAACGAATCCCTTCGCACCACTCAGCCCACATAACGGGTGCATAAAAGCCACCTTTGCACCCAGACCATGTCCAAAGGCTGTAATCGGGGTGCACGAGGCCTACTTTTGCACCCGAGTCCCAAGCGATTCGTTTATCCGCAGTCTCACAGAGTGCCCATCATGGCTATTCCGTAAGGCTTTCACGCCGTCAACAAGCACAGGAGGATGGTGTGTAAAGGAGTGAGAGACTGATTTGTGTGTCTGCCCTCCCTCTTCAAGGATAGGGTCAGACACGGCGACCCACCTCTAACTGTAGTCAGGGGCACATGTGTGCTCATGGTTTGTAAAGTGTTCCGGGTGCGAACTTGACCCCGCAGACCCTCCAGCGGTCGAAGCAGGCAATTAGAATCGGAGATTATACGGGTACAAATATGAATACAAAAAAAGCCCCGCAGAGCGAACTCTACAGGGCTTCGTAGTGGTGTCGGGAAGAATCGAACTGCCGACACATGGATTTTCAGTCCATTGCTCTACCATCTGAGCTACGACACCGTTTCCGTTTGGGATTGCAAAGATAGGCATTTTTCTTTGGGTTGCAAATTTTTTTGAGAAGAAATTGCATTTTTCTTCGCAGAGTGGATGTTTTTGGCTAAATTCGCCATAATGTCGAAGAAAATCTTCATACAGGTTATCCTTCCGCTCCGGCTGAAGTGGGAGCCATTCTATTATCTCGATGAAGGGGTAACAGTTAATGGAAAGACTATTCGGCAAGATCAGCTACCACATGAATCGGTCAGCAGTTCAGGAAAGTCGGTCACCCCTATTGTTAGCATGCCCGGTATAAGCACAGAATCTGCACCCGATATGATTTCGGAAACTTCGGCAAGTTCCGTTACCGAAAGGAACAGGGAACAGATCATGGTGGGAGACCGTGTGCGGGTGAATTTCGCCGGTAAGGAATATGTGGGAGTCGTGAGTGTTGTGGACGTTGGAAAACAAGCGGAGATCATGGGGATTGTGGAAAGGGTGAAGCCGGTTGCCGGAATGGCAGATGGTCTGGAACCGGTCTCGGTGGAGGAGATCACGCTTTGGAGACAGATTGCGGAATATTACCTATGTACTGTCGGGGAGGTTTACAAGGCGGCTTATCCGGCACAGAAAGTGACAGAGGAGGAGGCGTTGGCACGACGGGAAGCGATAAAGGCGGAGAGAGAGGAGAAGAATAGGGTAAAAATCGAAGAGAAGATCAGAAGGCTTAAGGAAAGGGCAGAGAAAAAGGCGGAGTTGGCAGGAAGAGCCCGGAAAGCGGAGACTCGGGAGAGGTATCTGGAAGAGAAAGAGCAGCTGGTCTTGGAGGTAAAGAGATTGGTTGGAGAGGT
>CAKVBK010000075.1 GCA_934725285.1 uncultured Bacteroidales bacterium
GTTATACAGTCGCTTCGACAGGCTCAGCGACCGTTGTTGCTGTGAAACTATCGCGCTTCGGCAAGCTCAGCGACCGCAAGTTGCTGTAACATTATCGCTTCGACAGGCTCAGCGACTCGGCGATCGGGCTGCAAATTTACATCATTATTCCGATTCGTCAAATTGGTTGCCCATAATCATGAGCAGCTTGTCCCCGACTTTCAGCTTGACGGAACCGTCAGGGACTATCAACTCACCGTCCCTCTTTATCATCACGACACGTGTACCCTCCGGAAGGACAACTTCTTTAAGGGTGTCTCCCGCCGCCAGATCAGTTTCTGTAAGCCGATGGTCCATAAGCTTTCCGGCCTCCTCTGGAATCTCGATCCCGAAAGTCTCCGGCGCCTTCTCCTGAGGCAGAGCCAGGTTCAGCTTGCGGGCGACCGCCGGTATGCTCATGCCCTGGATCAGCATGGATACCATTGTTATGAAAAAGACAATGTTGAATATCTGGTCGGATCCGGGAATGTCAGCCACGACAGTGAATATCGCGAAGATGATCGGGGTCGCGCCTTTCAGACCTACCCATGAGATGAACACCCTTGCCTTGAACGAAAGCCTTCTGAAAGGCAGCAAGGAGATGAACACGGCAAGCGGACGGCCGACAAAGGTCAGGAACACTCCGATGAGAAGGGCGACCGGCGCCACGGAAAGCATTTCCTTCGGGTTGACGAGCAGCCCGAGCGTGAGGAACATTCCCATCTGCATCAGCCATGTGACCGTGTCGCTGAATCGGAAAACCTCTCTTTTGTGGGCCATCGGCTTGTTGCCGATGATCACACCGGCGAGGTAAATGGCAAGGAATCCGTTGCCGTTCACGAGTCCTGTGATCGAGTAGATGAAGAAGCCTATGCTCAGCACGAGGATGGCGTAGAGGGAAGCTCCGTTCAGTTTCAGTTTTCCGAGGGCCCATGAGAACGCGCGGCCGAGGCCGACACCCATGATCGCTCCGATTCCAAGCTGCATGGTGAATGTCAGCAAAGCGTTGCCGACCATTCTGGTGTAGTCGATGTTGATCCCGGAGGCCGGCTCGAAAAGCTGTTGGGCGCACTGGATGAGCACGATGGTGATGACGTAGGCCATCGGGTCGTTGGATCCGGATTCCAGCTCAAGGACAGGCTGAAGGTTCTCCTTCAGCTTCATCTTGGCGTTCCTCAGGATGTTGAACACTGACGCTGAGTCTGTTGACGACATCACAGCCGCGAGCAGGAAGCACATCACGATCGACATTCCCTCGGAAAGATGTCCGACCCTTGTCAGTAAATAGATGAATCCACCTGTGAACAAGGCTGTCAGGAAGACCCCGACAGTGGACAGCACGATTCCTTCTTTCAGCACGGGCTTGATCGTGTCAAACTTTGTCTCAAGACCGCCGCAGTATAGAATGATACAGAGCGCGATGGTGCCGATGAACTGCGCGATGTGGAAATTGTCGAACGCAAGGCCAAGGCCATCGACTCCGAACGCCATTCCGACGATGATGAACAGGAGCAGGACCGGGATCCCGAACTTGAATCCGGCCCGGCTGATGAGTATCGCCGTGAATATCAGGATGGATCCGATGAGGAGTATGTTCTCAGGGGAAAACTGTATCATAATATCATTATGTGTTTCTGTTCGTAATCACGGCACCAGTCCCTCAGCGGGCATTCTTCGCATTTCGGGTTTCTGGCCGTGCATGTGTATCGTCCGTGGAGAATGAGCCAGTGGTGTGCCCTTGCCCTCAGTTCTGCCGGAATGTATGACTCAAGCTCCTTCTCGACCGCCTCCACGGTCTTCCCGTCAGACAATCCCATCCTGTGGGACACACGGAAAACGTGCGTGTCAACAGCGATCACCGGCTTGTCATAGATCACGGAGGCGAGAACGTTGGCCGTCTTGCGTCCGACCCCGGGAAGAGTCATCAGCCGGTCTATGTCCGACGGAACTTCACCGGCATATTCCCGCAACAATTTTTGAGCCATCCCGATGAGGTGGGCGGCCTTGCTGTTGGGGTAGGAAATGCTTCTGATCACCGCCAGCACTTCCGCGGACGATGCGGAGGCCAGATCCTCCGGCCTCGGAAACTTTCTGAACAGTTCCGGAGCGACCATATTCACCCTTTTGTCAGTGCATTGTGCACTCAGAATCACCGCCACAAGCAATTGGAAAGGGGAATCGTAGTGCAGTTCTGTCCGTACTTCGGGCTGGTTTGCCTGAAACCATGAGAGTATGTGATGATACCTGTCTTTTTTCAGCATAAGAGTCTATATGGTCAAGGCGAGATCTATCACTTCATCGTTAAGGTTCTCCTTGCACTTCTCATCCTTGCAGACGAAGACCCGGCCGGGATATTTCTCGAAGATGGTCCTGTTGTGTGTCACCATCACGATGGCGGTGCCGTCCTCCTTGTTTATTCCGGTCAGCAGGCGCAGGATTCCGTCGGCGGTCTCGTTGTCCAGGTTGCCGGTCGGCTCGTCGGCGATGATGAGCCTCGGTCTGTTCAGAAGGGAACGGGCGATGGCGATGCGCTGCTGCTCTCCTCCGGAAAGCTGGTGAGGCATCTTGTGCGCCTTGTTCTCCATCCCCACATCGGCGAGCACTTCGAGAATCCTCTTATCGATCTCGTTTCGGTCCTTCCAGCCAGTGGCCTTGAGGACAAACTCCAGATTGCTCTCGACGGACCTGTCCATCAGCAGCTGGAAATCCTGAAACACGACACCGATCCTGCGTCTGAGATAAGGAATATCCTTGTCCCTCAGTCCGTTTAGCTTGAAACCGCAGACCTCACCGGAACCCTTTTCAAGAGGGTTCTCGCCGATCATCGTGCGGATGATTGAGGTCTTGCCGGTTCCGACCTTGCCGACGATGTAGATGAAGTCTCCCGGAAATATGTCCATATCAAGCCCGTAGATCACGGTGCTTTCCCCGTTCACGATGTCCGCGTCCTTGAATGAGACCAGCGGCTCGCTTTTTGATGCTGATAGCGCGTTCACTTCCATAGTAACGCAAATATACTTTATTTTTCGGGTATATTTAGGAAATATGTGTGTTATTTTTCATTTTCCTTAAGTAAATTTGTAGAATATTTTTCGCTGATGAAAATGATTGGAAACTATATGAAAAGCAAACTTGCGGCGGCGCTTCTTGCGGCGCTGTCACTTGGTGCGGGGACGGCTGTGTCGGCGCAGGAGGCCGGACAGGATCAGTACCGTCTCGCCACCGAACTCTACGGACACGGGATGTTCGAGAGAGCGGGAAGCATATTCGGAGAAATCTATGCGGAGACAGGGGATGTGACCGCCGGCGGCTATGAGGCTCTTTGCTCCGTGAGGCTTCAGGAGGTCGGGAACGAGACCTTGGCTGATGAATATATCACCGCGCACCCGTATTCCATCCTCGTGCCGCAGATCCATTTCTACAAGGCTCTGAATCTGTTTGACAGACAGGAATATAAGGCTGCCGCCGCCGAGTTCGGCAAAGTGCCGGAGAAAAGGCTGCCGTCCGACCTTGTCGCTGAATATGCCTTCAAGCAGGCATATTCATACTTTGAGATCGGGGATCTGGCTAAGGCCAAGTCTTTGTTCGAGAAGTCTGAGAAGAGGGTTCAGACGGACTACACCGCTCCGTCGAGATATTCATTGGGCTACATCAACTATTCCGAGAAGAATTTCGACGAGGCGTTCGATTGGTTCGAGAGGGCGGCGAGGGATCCTCGTTTCACCGAGATGTCCAATTCCTACATGGTGGAATGCCGTTTCATGCGGAAGGACTATTCCTACGTGCTGAAGAATGGTGTCAAGGTTTATGAAAACGCCCCGAAGGAACGCCAGCGGCACCTTGCGAGGATCATCTCCGAATCGTATCTGGCCAAAGGCAACACCGCCAAGGCCAAGGAATATTACGATGTGGCCCGGAGCGGGGAGAACGACATGGACCGCAACGACTATTTCTACGCCGGATCGCTTCTTTACGCCACAGGTGACTACAAGGGGGCCATCGAGAACTACTCCCTGATGAGGAACAGGACCGACTCCATCGGACAGATAGCGAACTACAATCTGGCCTACAGCTACATCAAGACGGGCAACAAGGTCGCCGCCCTTGACGCTTTCAAGGACGCGTCAGTACGGTCGTTCAACCCTGACATCCAGGAGGACGCGCATTTCAACTATGCCAAGCTGTCGTTTGACCTGAACCACAATCCTTCGGTGTTCAATGAATATCTTTCCAAATATTCCGACAAGAAGAAAGGGGAGAGGATCTACAGTTACATGGCGTTGGCATCGCTCTACAGCCACGATTACGCCGGAGCCGTGGAGGCATATTCCAACATCGACATACTGGATAATGATCAGAAGGCCAACTATATGAAAGCCAACTATCTGCGTGCCGAACAGCTCGTGGAGACTGGTTCATGGAGTGATGCGGTCCCTTTCTTGAGGGCTTCGTCGTTTTATTCTGACAGGAGGTCTCCGTTCTCGCAGCTTTCAAGGTATTGGCTCGGCGAGTCCTACTACCGCAGCGACCAGTTCGACAAGGCGCTGGAGACATTCAAGGACTTGTACAACAACTCGGCCCTTGAAGGAAAGACGGAGGGCCGGCTAATCCCTTATGATCTGGCTTACTGCTACTTCCGTCTCGGCGACTATGCCGGCGCCGCCAAGTGGTTTGATGAATATCTCCAAGGCCGCGATCTGACGGAGGGTGAGGATGCCGCCGTCCGCCGCGCCGACTGCGATTTCATCCGCAAGGACTACAAGGCCGCGGTCACTGAATATGAGGACGCTCTGAAACGTTTCCCGTACAAGGACAACCTTTACCCGAACTACCGTGCCGGAATCGCCTACGGGCTTCTCGGGGATATGGACAGCAAGATCGGAGCGTTGTCAAAGGCGCTGAACGCCAAACCGTCTGTGGAATATTACCCGGAGGCCATGTTCGAGCTTGGCAGGGCATACGTCGCCACCGGCAGGAACGATGACGCTGTGTCGGCTTTCACGAAGCTCCGTTCCTCCACAAGTGACAAGACCATCGTGGCCAGATCCCTGATCGAGCTTGGTATGATATCCAGGAATATGTCCGAGTACGATCGCTCCCTTGGCTACTATAAGCAGGTTATCGCGGAAATGCCAGGCACCGAATATGCCCATGACGCTCTTCAGGCCATCGAATCGATCTACCAGTCTCAAGGCCGCGCGGATGAGTATATAGATTTCGCCGACAAGGCCGGAGTGATCAAGGACAAGTCGGACAGTGAAAAGGAGACAATGTACTTCAACGCCGCGGAGCAGGTTTTCCTCACGGAGAACTATGGTAAGGCTTTGGCCTCGTTCCAGACTTACCTTGAGCGTTATCCGTCGGGGCAGAAAGTTCCTGAGGCTGAATTCTACATAGCGGAATGCTACAGGAACACGGGCAAGAAGGAACAGGCTTGTGACTGGTATCGGAAATCGATAGAGAAAGGAGAGGGCTCGGCATTCGCCGAGACGGCCATTCTGAATTTCTCAAGGCTGTCCTACGACCTGCAACGCTACAAGGATGCGTTCGGTGGCTATTCGTCCCTGCTTGAGGACGCAAAGATCGAGAACAACAAGCATACGGCTCGGGTCGGCATGATGCGCTCTGCCTACAAGGCCGGTGACTGGGCTTCGGCCAAGTCATGCGCCGACAAGGTCAAGGCCGACGGGATGAGTACGGAGGCGGAGATCCGTGAGGCGGATTACTTCAAGGCCAAGTCATTGCTTTCGATGAACGAGCGAGATGCCGCGTTTGAGATATTCGCAAGCCTCAGTTCGGTGCCATCCACCGCCGAAGGTGCCGAAGCAGCTTATATGATCATTCAGGATGCCTGCGACCAGGGCAAGTATGACACTGTCGAGAAGAAGGTCTACGCCTTCGCCGGGAAGGCCGGTGACCAGAGCTACTGGCTTGCGAAAGCGTTCATCACCCTAGGCGACTCGTTCGCCGAGCAGGATAATCTCACTCAGGCCAAGGCAACGTTCGAGAGCGTCCTGAACGGTTACAAGCCTGCCGAAGGCATGTCCGACGATGTGCTTGACAATGTCAGGATGCGTCTTGAGAAACTTGAAACCATGATGCAGTGATAATGAATATGAGAAGAATATATCTGGTTTCCGCGGCAATGCTGATGACCGCCGCGGTTTCATTCGGGCAGAATTTCAACCCGACCGTCGAGGTCACGAACACCTATCAGGGCAACACTTCTGAGGTCCACAAGCCTTTGCTTGGGATGAACGTGCCTGATTCGCTGCTTCGTTTCGATCTGGATTTTGACTACGAGGTCTTCAGCAAGCCTTACCAGGGGGCATATAGTTTTAAGCCTTATATGTTGAATATGCGGCCGGCCAAGGATGCATGGAGGGGACGCAAGCTTTACCTTAAGGCCGGAGCGGGTTACACTCTCCATCCTCAATTCGAGTTTGTCTACAGCCCGGAGCAAAGCGGACCTTTCCAGATGAGCGTGTATGCCAGCCACAGGTCTTATTTCGGTAATTATCACGAAATCAGGCCTGAGGCCGGAACTGGCAGGCATGATCTTAAAAAGACGGGAGAATCGTTCGGGGGCCATGATGTTTTGACCTCCGCCGGTTTTGACGGACGTTACAGCTGGGGAAAAGCCATCCTGTCATTCGGAATCGGCTACTACGGACTCGCCGCCAAGGATTCTGTCGTCAAACGTGCGTACAATGCGGTTGATTTCAACATCAGGGCCCGCTCCAACAACGATGAAGAATCCTATTTCCTTTACGATGTGGGGCTTCGCGGAAGAATCGCCAATGACAATCTGGATTACGGATCGTTCACATTTCCTGAGAATCGTGCGGTGGACAAGCTGAACGAGTGCCGGGCCAATCTCGATGGTTTGGCAGGGAAAGTGATTGACTCCCGCAGGAGCATTCTGGTCGGATTTGAGGGAGAGACATCGTCATACCGTAATTTTTATGACGGAAACATCGGCCGTGTCGCTGTCATTCCAAGTTATCGGTTCAAATCAGGGCGGTGGGATCTCAACCTTGGCCTGAAACTGGAGTTTGTCTTGAAGGGAGAAGCCTCTGACACATTGTTCTTCAATAAGATGAGCGATAATAAAGGACAGATAGCCTACCCTGATGTCCACGTGGGCTTTGCCGCTGGGGAAAATGTGTGTCTCTACGCTGATGCGACCGGCGGCAATAATCTGAACGCATACTCGTCGCAACTTTCATCAAACCATCACCTTAATCCATCATTCCTGACTTCCAGAGTGACTGGAATATTGAATCCTGTTTCGGACAACACCGTCGAGACTGTCAATGCCAGGATCGGTGTCCGGGGAAACATTTCATCGGTTGTTCAGTTCGATGTCAATGGCGGTGTCGGGCTTTATGAGAACGCAATGATGGAGACAGGTCTGTTTACCGCTGATGATGCCTTGGTCCCTTCCTTGGCATATTCCGATTGCAATCTGATATATGTCAACGCGCTTGCGGGTTTGCGGGCGGGCCGTTTCAAGATCGACGCTGATTTCCGCTATCGCGGGGTGTCTTTCCCGGACAATGGCTCTCTGAATCTGGGATTCGCGCTTCCCAAATACAGCGGTGGCATCATGGCTTTGTATGACATAAATTCAAGACTCTATGCCGGAGTCAATGTCGAAGCGGCTTCATGGCGTGAAGGCAAGTGCGCTTCGCTGTTGTCGGAGGATGTTGTTGACGTGAGGGTGCCCGGCTATGTGGATTTCGGAGTGACAGGAGGCTGTCGGATCAACCGGAAACTGGGGGTTTGGCTGGAGTCTGGCAATCTGCTTTGCCAGGCCATCCAGAGGAATCCGTTCTACGCCGAGAAAGGCCCATGGGTCACAGCCGGTGTCACTTTGAATTTATAGAATGATTGCAGATGGGCAGGAGATTAAAAAGCAAGTGACACGGATCGAAGCGACCGAGGGGGCGGGGAAACCTTTCACCGTGTCCTTAGGGGCTGTCACGAAGTGACTGGTGGTTGAAGACTATAGAGGGTGGCAAAAAAACATTTTGCCACCCTCTCAATTTTTTGTAAATTTGTCTGTTTTATGGAAAACCATATATTTTTGATAAAAACAGGCGATAGAATATGATTGAGAACGAAGAGATGAAGAAAGCGGAAGAACAGTATTCCGCGAGCAGCATTCAGGTGCTTGAAGGTCTGGAGGCTGTGAGGAAAAGGCCTTCGATGTACATCGGCGACATTGGTGAGAGGGGACTCCATCATCTGGTCTATGAGGTGGTCGACAACGGTATTGACGAGGCTATGGCCGGTTACTGTACCGACATCAGTGTCACCATTCTTCCTGACAACTCCATAAAGGTGACCGACAACGGGCGAGGAATCCCTACCGGAATGCACCCGAAAGAGCACCGCTCGGCATTGGAGGTCGTGATGACAGTTCTTCATGCCGGAGGCAAGTTCAACAAGGATAGCTACAAGGTGTCCGGAGGCCTCCACGGAGTCGGTGTCTCCTGCGTGAACGCCCTTTCCGACAGCCTGATTGCCGAGGTTCATCGAGAGGGACATGTTTTCGTGCAGAAATATTCAAAGGGCAAGCCGCTCGGACCTGTCGAGATCGTGGGCGACTGCAACGACACCGGAACCATCATCACGTTCCATCCGGACCCTACAATATTCACGCAGACCAACGTCTACAAGTATGACACCCTTGCCGCCAGGATGCGTGAGCTTGCCTACCTTAACAAGGGCATCAAGATTTCCATCACCGACGAGAGAGAGCTTGTCGATGAATATGTCACCGATGAGAACGGCAACTCCAAGCCGACCGGCAAGCAGCTTTACCGCAGCGATGTGTTCTA
>CAKVBK010000076.1 GCA_934725285.1 uncultured Bacteroidales bacterium
CTATTGATTGTCCATCGGAGAGGTTCAAGAAAAGTTCCTCTCCCGGTGAAGTGAAATATTCAAGGGTAATTTTAAGTCGCATAGTGTGTCATTGGCAGCGGAATTAGTCCGCTCGCAAAGTGCAATATTAGCGAAAATATCTGAATTTGAATGCGGTTTCGAGAACAAACAATACAGGAAATTTGTGATTGGCGATTTTATAGGTTAATTTTGAGAAATAATATTCAGAGACAATGGACAAGAAGGAACTTGAGATAATGGCGCCGGCGGGCAATTTTGAATGTCTGCACGCGGCCATACAGGGCGGAGCGGACTCCGTCTATTTCGGGGTGGGCAGCCTGAATATGCGCTCACACTCGGCGAACAACTTCACGCCTGACGACCTGCCGAAGATTGTGGAAACATGCCGGGAATATGGAGTCAAGACCTACATGACTCTGAATATAGTCCTTTACGGAGAGGATCTCGCTCCTATGCGGGAGGCTCTGGACGCGGCCAAGGCGGCGGGGGTGAACGCAATCATCGCATCGGACATGGCAGCCATAACCTATTGCCGTCAAATCGGGCTGGAAGTGCACATCTCCACGCAGCTCAACGTGTCGAATGTCGAGGCGCTGAGGTTCTACTCACAGTTCGCGGACGTGATCGTGCTGGCAAGGGAACTTAACCTGCGCCAGGTCAAGGATATCCACGAAGCCATTGTGCGGGAAGGGATCAAGGGGCCGTCAGGGAATCTGGTGCGGATCGAGATGTTCGCACACGGTGCCCTCTGCATGGCTGTTTCCGGGAAGTGCTACCTCAGCCTCCAGACCTACGGGGCGTCGGCGAACCGGGGAGCATGCTACCAGCTTTGCCGCAGGGGATACGAGGTCACGGATCTTGAGACTGGCACGAAACTGAACATCGACAACAAGTACATCATGTCGCCCAAGGACCTGTGCACCATCGAGTTCATGGACAAGATCATAGACGCTGGGGTGAAGGTCTTCAAGATCGAGGGGCGTGCAAGGAGCGCTGAGTATGTCAAAAAGACCGCCGAGTGCTACCGCCGCGCGGCAGACGCCGTCTGCGAGGGACGTTACACGCCTGAACTGGCGGCTTCGTTGAAGGAGGAACTGTCCGAGGTCTTCAACAGAGGGTTCTGGGACGGTTACTATCAAGGTGCCAAACTCGGAGAATGGAGCGATGTCTATGGCAGCCACGCCACCCGAAAGAAAATCTACTGCGGAAAGATCACGAACTGGTTCGACAGAATCTCGGTGGCGGAAGTGCAGGTGGAGTCGGAGACTTTACGCAAAGGCGATGACATTCTGATCATCGGTGAGACCACCGGGGTCATCGAACAGAATGTAAGCGAGCTCCGTGTTGACCTCAAGCCAACCGAGAAGGCCGCAAAAGGCACCCTCTGCTCCATTCCGGTAATATTCCCGACCGACATCCGCACCCCCGGTGGCAAAAAGATCCGCCGAGGTGACAAGGTCTACATCTGGCAGCAGGTCTGAGACTCCGTCTCTTTAGCTCTCAATAACGATGCAACTTTCGGCAACGTTTTTGGTCGAAAATGCTGCCGTGGATTGCCTTTAAACCCTCTACGGCAGCATTAAAAGGTTTAAACGTTGCCGTAGGTGGTCAAGTAGCACTCTTCAGTGACATTAAAAGGATACGAAACTATGCACTTCAGGTTTGTGCTTAAATATATGCGTCTTTAAATTGCCTTATTATGGCCAGCAAGCCTAAAATGCATAAGTCCGAAAGGATAAAATGCGCTTGTTCAGTGCAACGGTGCCATGACATGACGTCACTTCGGCAAGCTCAGAGACCGGAGGAGTGGCATTAGCGCTGTTTCTCCGGCTGATGGGTGAAGTGGCGGGGGCCTTCGACGGAGCGCCAGTAGTCTGAATCGAACTCCGGGTAGATGTACGGGCCGTCGTGGTCGATGATGAAACTCAGGTAGGTGATCTTGTAGCCTTGGGCTGTGAACATCCTCTCGTAGAAAGTCTGGACCTCGAACAGAGCATCGATGGCGGACTCACCGGCAACCGACCTCAAAGCGCAATCTGAGAGATCCTGTCGGCCGGTTCCGTAAAGGTCATTTGTACTGGCCAGAATCCTTAACCCGTTCTGCCCGGCCACCGCGCGGGAATATTCATAAAGAAAGCGGCTGTCAGTCTTTAGGTGGACTATCCCCTTTTTTTTCAAGAACTTGCGGTAGCGCTCCAGGAAAAGCGGACTGGTGAGGCGGCAGTTCTCGCTCTTCATCTGGGGATCGGAGAATGTCAGCCATATCTCGGAAACCTCCCCGGGAGCGAAGAAAGCCTCGATAAACTCTATTCTGGTGCGCAGGAAAGCCACATTCGGAAGATTGTTCTCCGTGGCGAACTTGGCGCCTTTCCAAAGTCGGGCTCCTTTGATGTCCACACCTATGTAGTTGAGTGAAGGCTCCCTGCGGGACAGATCAATCGTATACTCCCCTTTTCCGCAACCGAGTTCCAGCACGATCGGTTGGTCTGCCTTGAACATTTTCTCATTCCAATGACCTTTGATTGGATGCTCCTTGAGTTTCAAGCTGTCACCGACTTCGGACTTGTCAAGCACCGACGCGACCTCCGGCTGGAGAAGGCAGGAGAAAGTCTCGTTCTCCGCGAATTTTCTAAGTTTATCGTGTCCCATTTTCCATTCTTGTGAAGATAACGCCCAATCCACGGATTGCCTCCGAATCATTCAGCACCCTGGCCTTCAGCCTCCATATCCCGTGCTCCGGAAGACTCAGCCGTTCACAATACCCGCTTATGAAGTCTCTGGAATAATAGGAAGAATCCACCGGCTGGGCCACACGGATGAATGTGGTGTCCGACAAAATGACTGAGTCAGACGGGGATATCCATCTCAAATCAAGCGATATGCTGTCCGCAGGGAACGTCCCGAACGCCGGGCGCTGCAACCTCGTGTAGAAATCCAGACCATAGGAAGCGGTCGAATCCGACAGATCAAGATTGAATATGTAGGTGTCACCATACTCGGCCTTCTCCCTGACAACAAACGGCTCGTAGGAAGAAGGACGCGAGCACGACACTACGGCCATCAACAGAGCAAATGCCGGGATAACTTTATTCATCAGTCTTCTGAGGCTTCTGATCAGGTTTTCTGTCCGGACGCGGGCGTTGCTGCTGCGGTCTGCCGTTCCAGTTCCTGCGCTGGCCACCGTTGCGGCGGTTGTTCCCGCCTTCAGGCCTTGGTTTGGAAGAAGCGTCACCACCCTCGGCCGACGCCGACTGCAAGGCATTCTGATCAGCATCAGGCTTGACCCTGTTCTTGTTACGGTTCTTGTTTTTGTTTTTCCTCGGCTTGTCGAACCTCGTGATGCTGTCGTCACCCACAGCAGAGACAAACTGAGGGCCAACCGGTTCCGGTTCTGTCTTCAAAGACTCAGGTTTCTGTCCGTTGCGGTTCATCATAATGATCTGGCGGACCTCCGCCGCGGAAATCGGGAACAGGTTGGACAATGACCCTTTCTCATAGGAGAAGTACATCACCTCCTGAAGGATGTCTGTCTTGACCAGATAGGCCAAACCATCCTGGAACTCAAGAGGCTCGGAGACCTTGGGGATACGTGACTGCGCATCAAGATAATTGGCCACCTCATAGTTCAGACAGCATTTCAGCTTGCCGCACTGTCCTGCAAGTTTCTGCGGGTTCAATGACAGATCCTGAGTGCGGGCCGCCGAGGTGGAGATAGATTGGAAATTCGTGATGAAATTGGCGCAGCAAAGCTCACGTCCGCAGATTCCCAAGCCTCCGATCAGTCCTGCCTCCTGACGGGCTCCTATCTGTTTCATCTCGATTCTGATACGGAACTCCTCAGCATAGACCTTGATCAGTTGGCGGAAATCCACACGGCCATCCGCTATGTAGTAGAAAATGGCCTTGGTGCCATCACCCTGAAACTCCACATCACCGATCTTCATGTCCAGTCCAAGCTCGGCCGCGATCCTGCGCGCCTGGATCATGGTGTCCTGCTCGCGGGCGATCGCCTCCTGCCATTTGGCTATGTCGAAAGGCTTTGCCCTACGATAGATTTTTTTCAGCGGAACTGTCTCCGGATCAATGCCCTTGCACTTCATCTGGCGACCTACGACAGGCCCCTCCAACGTGACAATTCCAAGGTCATGGCCGTTTGTCGCCTCAACAATCACAAGGTCACCCGCCTTTATCCCTTGACCGGAAGCGTTTATGTAAATTCCCTTCCTTGTGTTCTTGAAACGGACCTCAAAAAGATCCTTGTACTGCTCCTGACGGATCCCGTGAAGCCAGTCGTAATCCTTAAGCTTACAGCAGCCCTGGCGATAATTGCAATCATATTCACCTGTCTCCTGATCCTGGGAGATCGTGCAACCACGGTTGCAGTCGAACTTTATTGTCTCGTTGTCAATGTTATCCATATCTATTCATGATTACGTGTCAAAAACTCAAATACAGCCGCCCCACCAAGTCACAGAACAATATCTTTTGGTTCACATTCCTGTCTATCAGCATCTGCGCCCTGTCAAGGCATGTAACAGCCATTCTTGGAAAACTCTTCCTGCAACGAGAGGCCAGGCCAACGAAAAAATCCTTTTCCTCGGCAGCCACTCCCGAAATCTGCGGAAGATTCTGCTGAATAAGAAAGACCTTACGGAGACTTTCCCCCGCAAATTTACAAAAAGCTTTCTGACTCTCGCGCGATGGCAACGCGGCGATGGCGTCACCCCAGCCGAGCGCGACGCAGAGATCCTTTGAAGCCAACGCGCCGGTCAATCCTTTGAATATCTCCATCTGCCTGAGATAATCCTCCTTGCCGGAAAGGTGGCTCAGCGCCACTCCAACACTTCCTCCTGCGACCAAAGCGGCCGCGGCAGCCTCATCCTCAGTCTTCCCGAACACCGACACCAGAACATCCACAATCTCTTTACGTGAATATGGCAGCACCCTTATCATCTGGCATCTTGACGAGATTGTCTGCATCACTTTCTCCGGAGCGTGCGTGATCATAATGAACAAAGTCTTTTCCGGAGGTTCCTCAATAGCCTTGAGAAGTCTGTTCGCTGACGCGGCGTTCATTTTCTCCGGGAGATAGACCACCACGGCCTTCCAGCCTCCTTCGATAGATGTAAGCCACACAGTCTCAAGAATTTCCTTCGCCTCGGCATTGTTGATTCCAGCCTGTTTTCCCTCTATTCCGAAAGCCGCGCTAACCTCAGACTCAAGGGCATAAGGGTTGGATGTCATCAAGGAACGCCAATATTCAAGAAACAACTCAGCCCTGAGGTTCTCCACCTTCTCGTTGACCTTGGATCCGTTCGCCACCGGAAAAACGTAGTGCACGTCCGGATGTATGAGATTGGAAACCTTATGTTCATCACCCAAGACATGACTCAAAAACGCCAGCGCAAGAGCCATCGCCCCGCAGCCATCGTTCTCGTAGAGCATCATGGCATGAGGGATACGACCGTTTTCGGCCATCCCCCTCAACGCCTTGACAGCATCGTGGTTTCCTATGATTCCATCCAGATTCATTTGTCTCTGCAAGCTGTAAATCCGGCTATCTTCGCAAGATAATCCTTTTCCTTCGAATCCGGAAGCACAGCAAGTGAACCGACAGCCTCAGAAACATATTCATCAAGCTTTGAGACAGCATATTCAATGCCCTTGCCTTCCCGGACGAAAGCGACTACCTCCTCTTTATACTCAGGATGTTCCTGAATATTCATGACCATATTCCTGATTCGCGACGCGCTCTCGTCCGACGCTGACTTCAAAGCGCCCAGCAGAGGCAAGGTGATCTTCTGTTCTTCAAGGTCGATCCCTACAGGCTTACCGATCTTCTTTCCTCCCGTATAATCGAATATGTCGTCCTTGATCTGGAAAGCGATCCCCAAGGAGACCGCATAGTTCCGCACCGCATCCACCCACGCATCCGGAGCGTTCACCGAGATGGCCGCCGAGACGCATGTCGACTCGAACAAAGATGCTGTCTTGCTGTAGATTATGCGGAAATAATCATCCTCTACGGTGTCTCCGCTCGAAGCCTTCTGAAGCTGCAGCATCTCTCCCTCCGCAAGGCTGCTGAGCGTTTTCGAGAATATTCTGATGACCTCGTTGCCGTGGACAGAAGAGGCAAGGATGTTCTCCATCGCCTTGACAAGCCAGAAATCTCCCAGAAGCACCGAGGCCGGGCCGCCTAAAATCGCCATCACGGTCGGAACTCCCCGCCTTTCGGAACTGCTGTCAGCGACATCGTCATGAAGCAATGTGGCGTTATGCAGAAGCTCTGAGGCGGCAGCGTATCGGACACTGTCCTCATTGGCCTTGCCGGCGCCACAGGCACGTGCCACCAACAGCGACACTATCGGACGCAGCTGCTTTCCGCCATGCTCAAGGATAGCCTCGTTCGTCATGTTCAGGAGGTCGATATCACTCCTCAGGGAGGAGCGTATCAGTCCGTCCGTATTCTCCCAGTCCTTTCCAAGGAATTGTTTTATCTCGTCAAGAGTCATCAGTCTTTCAGTTTATCAGTCAAGGTGCCCGACCAGTTCGGCGACAGTGTCCGGGAACTCGATCAGTCCCCTTGAACGCACATCAAGCATTCCGGTCTTTACATAGTGATCCAAAAGATCTTTCAACGGATTGTAGAATCCGTCAAGGTTCAGCGCATAGATCTTCCCATGGTACTTGTCCAGTTTCGCCAAAGTCAATGTCCCGATCACCTCATCGAGAGTGCCTATACCCCCCGGAAGGGCTATCGCCGCGCAAGTACCCTCACGCATCTTCTCCTTTCGTTCAGCCATAGTGTCCGTCCAGATCACCTGATCAAGTCCGGGGAACTTGTACTGTTCCATAAAACGTGGCAGGACTCCGATATGGCGGCCGCCACAGCGGGCGACCTCATCGGCCACAGCACCCATTGTGCCTTTGATGGCACCTCCGGAGACAATCGTGTAACCAAGCGAACAAGCCGCACGGGTCACTTCCCGCGCAGCTTGGTTGAATTTCATATCTATGTCGTAGCTTGCCGAACAGTAGATGACTATCCTTCGTTCCCCACTCATCAGTCAAGCCATTAGAAGAAGAAAGCGACAGAAGCCATTATGCCATTGAAATTGTTTCCGTTGTTGACAGCGTCCCTGATGGTTTCGCCAGCGGTGTCGCCAGTCTCATAGATCTTGCCGAAGTTCCAGAAATACTTGACGGAAAGCTGAAGCCTCCAGACATCGATCCCGGCTCCAAGGCTCAGGCCGTATTCAACTTTTTTCAGTTCGTCCTTGAAATCCTTTGCCGCCTCTTTGTTGCTTGAGGAAATCCGATAGCCTACAAACGGCTCGGCGAAAGCGTAAGGACGGAAGAACATCAGATCCGGTCCCCACTGAATCTGCACAGGCACCTCAAGATACCCGACCTTGGTCTCGAAAGACTTTCCGGCATCCTCAATGGACAGTTTGCCGAGGTCGTCAGCCGAGGCGCCCTTCACTTGATAAAGGACAGAAGGCTGGATGGCGAAACCGCCACCGACAGGAAGCTGGGCTGTGAGACCGATGTGATACAAAGAGACTGACTTGGTGTCTACATCCTTTATCTTGGTGGCCGATGACGTGAAACCACCCATCAAGCCGACATGTGAAGAGGCGAAACGTTGCGCCGAGGCGTCCGTACAGAACGCAAAGGCAGCCGTAACGGCGGCCACTATCAAAAACTTTTTCATTTTGATTGATGTTTTGAAATCAGAGCAAAGTGTCCAGTTTGGCAGTGATGTCAGCCTTAGGCACATTACCCACGAGCTTGTCAACGACTTCACCACCCTTGAAGAAGAGAATGGTAGGGATGTTCCTGATCCCATACTGCACGGCAATGTCCTCGCAGTCATCCACATTGCATTTCACCACGGTCGCCTTGCCGTCATATTCAGAAGCCACGGCCTCGACCGTCGGGGCAAGCACACGGCACGGGCCGCACCAAGTCGCCCAAAAATCCACCAGAACAGGCTTGCTGTCGGAGATTATCTCCGCGAAATTCTCGTTAGTCGCTGTTTTTTCCATAATGAATGAAATTAAAATGTCCGGGACGGTAACCGCAATTACCGTTCCAGACACAAAGATAACAAATTCGGCTGATATTCTACAGGGCCTGCTCGATGTTCCAGACAAAAGCGCGAAGGCCGAGATCCTTGAAGGCACTGTCTTTCCGGTGGAGATCCTCCATTATCGGAGCGACCTTATCGTCAGGAACAACCGTCAGGATAGCATAGTTCTGCTCAGGCCAGGCGTGGTCGCCGTAGTGTGGAGTACCGTCCACGCCTCCCCTGCCCTGAATGTCCTGCCACTGGGTGAAGCCTCTCTGGCCATGGTTCTCAAGCAGTTCAACAATCTCATTGCCGTAGGCCTGATTGTATGAGATAAATATTGCTTTCATAATTAAAATATTTAGCGAATTAAAGATCAGCCCTTGGCCTGCGCCAATTTCTTGGCCTTGCGCCTCTCCTGAGCGGTTGCAAGGGAGCAGTAGATCGTAGGAATCAGCACGAGGGTGACAAGCGTGGAGATCGTCAGACCCCAGCAGACCGTCATACCGAGCGAACGCCAAAGTTCCGAACCTTCTCCACGTCCCACAGCCATAGGCACCATACCGAGCACGGTGGTGAGGGTGGTCATGAGGATAGGACGCAGACGGCTCCTCGCCGCTGTGATGGAGGCGTCAATGACGCTCATTCCCCTCTCACGCATCAGGATCGTGTAGTCAATCAGCACAATACCGTTCTTCACAACGATACCGAGCAGGATGATGATACCGATCATCGCCATCAC
>CAKVBK010000077.1 GCA_934725285.1 uncultured Bacteroidales bacterium
GCGGCCACGGCCGGGGCGCAGACAATGTACGACGGGCTGACATTCAGCCAGAACAACTACTACGGAACGGCAAGGTCAATCGGTATGGGTAACGCGATGACCGCCGTCGGTGGGGATCTCGGCTCAATAGGGATCAATCCTGCGGGATCGGCTGTGGCGGGATATTCCCAGTTCACGATCACGCCTAATCTGACGATTAGTTCGATGAACGCGTCCTACAGCGCATATCCGATAAATGGCAGCGACAAGTTCACCAATGAACAGAGCAGGAACCTGACACGGTTCTCCATGCCGAACTTTGGAGCGACATTCAATTGGAACACCGGCAACAGAAGCGGGCTGAAATCCATCACCTACGGAATTGTCGTCAACGGGACGAACAATTTCACCGGCAAGATGCTGGCCGGAGGCGTGAATGACAAAACAAGTTACATCGGTTCCATGGCCGTGGCTGCGGATGGCTTTGACATGGATTTCCTCAATGGATACTCAATAGACAAGGACGGGAATAGAATTGACAGAGGCTGGGACTACCCTTATTATTACAAGGACGATTTCACTAATGATCCTAGATACGGTTCTGACGCTCCTTTCAACGTGATAGCCAATGCGCAGGCCGGGGCGATCGCCAACTACGGAAACGACAAAGACCAAGATTACTATTGGCGGTACATAGCAGCGACCGAGCGTTACGAATACACCGGCAAGAAAGATGAATACGGAAATGAAACCTATGACCTCTTCCTTGGCGGGCCTTTGAATCAAGCTTACGGACGCGAGGTCACAGGCAGCAAGTACGATGTGCTTTTCAACGTCGGATTCAATTTCAGCGAGACATTCTTCGTCGGCGCGAATTTGGGATTGACATCGCTTAACTACAATTATGACGAATATTTCAAAGAGGCGGCTGTAAAACCTACGGACTTCTTGACAGAGTTCGAGAAAGGCAATACCTACTTCAGTGACTATCGTACACGTTACTCCTACACAGCAGACGGAAGCGGAGTCTATGGCAAGTTCGGTTTTCTTTGGAGGCCAATTGACGGAATCCGCGTGGGAGCCGCCGTACAGACCCCGACCATCATGGAGATCAACGAGCGTTGGCGTCAGGACGTGAACGTGAACTACACCGACGCTCAGTACAATGGTTCGGCCCAGACTCCTGAAGGAGAATATTCCTACAGGATCCGTTCACCGTACAGACTCAATGCCGGAGCGGCGTTCACTTTCGCGGGGATGGCTCTGATCAGCGCGGACTACGAGATGACCGACTACAGCACGATGAAGTTTATGAGCAAGGATGGAGGCTGGAATGACGACAGTTTCAGTGATCTGAACAATGAAATCCGCGACTGTATGGGTGTGTCGCATATGGTAAGGGTCGGTGCGGAATTCAAGCTGGTTCCGGAATTTGCGGTGCGCGCCGGATACAACTTCACAACGACTCCTGAATATACCTACGACGGGAACGAGAAGATTAAATTGAATGACAGGACAAACTCATTCTCTGTTGGCCTTGGATATTCATCAAACGGATCGTTCTTCGCGGACATCGCGGCAAGGCTGATGATGCTGTCTGATGAATATATCTCCCCTTACGCCGACTATATGGATGTCGCGTCTCCGATGATCCTCAACAAGAGGGACATCTACAGCATCACAGCTACTTTCGGATGGAGGTTCTAGACTAAGTTTCTGGCATTTCGTAGCTTCGACAAGCTCAGCGACCGAAAGGTCAGAGAAGGGACTACAAGTTCTTAAGAAAAGAGATTGAATCGGGACCTTCATTGAACAGAAGGTCCATGATTGAAAGATTCGGAACGAAACCGTATTTTCGGGCAAAGACCTGGAAGTACGGTTTTTCCAGATTCAGGTCTTTCAGGATGGTGTCCGGACGTTTTGGGTGGATTAGTTCACGGTAGTCCATTCCGTAGCGGCCTGTGTCCACAGGAACCTCACGGGAACGGACAGGGACATATTCATCGGTCATCCGCAGGTCCACCGAAATGCCGGTCTTACGGAGGAAGAATTTAATCAGTTGAAGATCAAGGTCGAACAACGTCTCCGGCCGTAAGTCCAGGATGGCGAAGAGTTCGTCCTTGTAATATTCAAAATAGGCGGAGGATTCGTAGGCGGAGGCGATAGCCCGCTCGGTACGGATCAGCCACGGGGTCGAGTAATCCACCTTGATCCCGGTGATAGGCAGTTCGTGGGTGCCACTCTCGTGGACAATCGGAAAGTTCAGGCTCTGAGGGCCGTCAGCGGCATAGTAGCGGAAACGGTTCCGCCATGATTGCTTCTGATAATGCTCGCATGCCTCAAGGTAAACGACAGAAGGCTTCACCCTGTCCGGAGACAAGATGAAGTCTTTAGCCATCATTGCGAAATAGCTGACCGGCGGAAACCACGCCACACTCAGCAGCACGGCCGCCTCTTCAGACCTATTCAAATTCTCCCTTCTCGTGGGAGTCGTTTGCCCTGATGATTCCACGCTTCGAGCTTCTGATGAAATTCAGGATGGTGTCACGCTCCTCGCTCTGAGGGAACCCGGCCTCGACCTTGGCGCAGCCGTCGGTGATGTTGTAGCCGGAGAAATAAATCGTGTCGTAGATGTCTTTGATGTTGCGGATGACATCGGATGAGAATCCGCGGCGGCGGAGTCCGACGATGTTCACACCTGAATAGCAGATCGGGTCGCGTCCGCAAAGAACGTAGGGAGGGATGTCCTTATTGATCTTGGACATACCGCCGACCATCGCGTGGCAGCCGATCTTGGAGAACTGGTGAGCCTTGGCTCCACCTCCCACGATCGCCCAGTCATCTACAACGGTCTCGCCGGCTATGCCGACAAAGCTTACGAGAATACAGTGATTGCCGACGACACAGTCGTGTGCCACGTGAACGTATGACATCAGCAATGTGTTGCTACCGATCTTGGTCACGCATTTGCCGCTGGCCTTTGTGCCACGGTTGATGGTCACGCACTCGCGGATCGTGACATTGTCGCCGATCTCGACGTAAGTCACTTCGCCCTCATATTTAAGGTCTTGAGGGATGGCTCCGACAACGGCTCCAGGGAACACCTGGCAATTCTTACCCATCTTTACGTATGAATATATCATCGCGTGCGGATGAATCCTGCAACCGTCGCCGATCTCCACGTCATCATCGATGAACGCGAACGGTCCGATCTCAATGTTGTCGCCAAGCTTCGCCTTAGGGCTGACTGACGCTAATGGTGAAATTGTATTCATATCTATTACTTTTCTGATTTCTCACGAATGGCGGCCGCCGCCTTGGTGTTGATTGTGTGCCCTGGCTTGAAGGCAGTCACCTTGGCCTTGAGATAGCCTCCGGCAAGCCTCAAGTCTCCGATAAGATCCAGAAGTTTATGCCTTCCGCACTCGTTCGGGAAATGAAGTTTGAGGTTATTGAGATACCCATTGTCATTTATGGCGAGTTCAGGGACGTTGAACAGGGCGGAGAGCCTCTCGACCTGTTCAGACTGAACCGGATGCTCGACTATCACGATGGCGTTGTCCACATCCCCACCTTTTACCAGATTGTTCTGGAACAGGTACTCTATCTCGTGGAAGAACACAAATGTGCGGCAAGGGCCGATCTCTTTTGCGTAATCAGTGGATTCATCCCAATGAGCCGTCTGCACGCCTAAGACTCTGGATCCGAAATCCACAGTGATGTCCATAGAAGGGACTTCGGCCGGAGTGACCCTCACGAACGAGCCGGTCTTCTCGTCACGGATCTCTATCTCGTCCGGGATCTCGACATATTTCCTTTCCGCGTCCTGCTCCTTCAGGCCATCCTTCGCGATAGCCTCGACGTAATAGCGCGCGCTTCCGTCAAGGATCGGCACCTCGACGTTGTCGATCTCGACAAGGACGTTGTCAACCCCCATACCGGTGAGCGCTGACATCAAATGCTCGATTGTTGAAACTGAAGCCTCGCCTTTGGAAATCGTGGTGCTTCTCGCCGTGGAGGAAACGTTCTCGGCAAGAGCCTCTACAAACGCGGATTCACCTATATCCATTCTATGGAATACGATTCCCGTATTCTCAGGAGCCGGTTTGAGAATCATAGTCGAAATCTTACCGGTGTGAAGTCCTTTGCCGTGGAACTTATATTCACCCGCAAGGGTTCTTTGCTTATAAGAAGTCATAATCTAACTTTTGCAGACTGCGTAAAATACAGCAGTCTGCAAAGATAGCAATGAAATTTTGAATATTCAAGGATTACTCCGTCACTTAGTTGCTATCGGCTGCTATTCCTCGCCCTGACGCTTGAAGACAGCGTAGCTGCGGAGGTAGTTTTTGAGCGGAAGGGCCGGAGATCCGAGAAGCACCTGTCCAGGCTTGCGGATGTTTCCGATGACACCGCACTGGGCGCCGATCGTGGTGTTGTCAGCTATATTCAGATGCCCGGCGATGCCGACCTGGCCAGCCAGAATGCAGTTCTTGCCGATCTTCGTCGAGCCGGCTATGCCGCACTGGGCCGCCATCACGGTGTTGTCCCCGATCTGGACATTGTGCGCTATCTGGCAGAGGTTGTCAATCTTGACTCCGTTGCCGATGATGGTGGATTCCATCTCAGATTTGTCGATCGTGGTGCCGGCGCCGATCTCCACATTGTTGCCGATGACAACATTGCCGATGTGCTCGATCTTCTCCCAAGTACCGTCCGGAAGAGGAGCGTTGCCGAAGCCGTCAGAACCTATGACAGCGTTGGCGTGGATGATCACATTGTCACCGATGACCATTCCCGGATAGATGACGACTCCCGGATAGATGATGCAGTGCGAGCCTATCACCGTGTTGTCACCCACATAGACGTTCTCGTAGATCTTGGTGTAGTCCCCCACCTTGGCGTGGTGTCCCACATAGGAGTGGCTTCCGAGATAGACCTTTTTCCCGAACTTGGTGGTAAGGAACCAAGAAGATCTGAAACCTCTGTGCCTCTTGTCTGTACGCCGCTGCGTGGAAACATACTTCAGAAGATCAGCCAAAGACTTGTAAGCGTCATCAACCCGGACCATTGTCGAGATCACGGCCTCCTTAGGTTCAAAGTCCTTGTTGACGAGCAGGATGCTGGCTCTGCATGTGTAAACGTACCTTTCGTACTTTGGGTTGGCGAAGAAACACAGCTGGCCCGGTTTTCCGTGCTCGATCTTGGCGAATGACGTGACCGTAGCCTGAGGGTCACCTTCAACGGTTCCCTTGAGAACCTGAGCCAATTGCTTTGCGGTAAATTCCATCTTATATTGGCAATTTTAATCTACATTTCTAAACGGTCTGCAAAGAAAGCAATTTATTTTCATATTTACTAAAATATCCTTATCTTTGCATTGTTGTGAGAGATAGGGGACGAAAGCGTCTCCTATCTTTTGTTTTGGAAAACCGAGTCATTATGGAAAAGGGACAGATACTCGAAAGCATCGGCAAGGCCGTGCAGGAGCGTGGATGCTTTATCGTTGATGTGAGCGTCAGCAATGACAATGACATCGTGATCAGCATTGAGAAGGAGACCGGAGATGTGGATCTGGAAGACTGTGTAAGTGTCAACGACGCTTTCCTTGCGGCTTTTGACAAGGATGTGGAGGATTATTCGCTGACAGTCACCTCGGCCGGCCTCGACCAGCCGTTCAAGGTTCTCAAGCAATACGTCAAGGCCGTCGGATCAGCCGTGGAGGCAAGGCTCAAGGGCGGCAAGAAGATTGTCGGAATCCTTACGGAGGCGGACGAGAATGGAATATGCCTGAGATATTCCCGGAAAGAGACTGTGGAAGGCAAGAAGAAAAAGGCGGTGGTGGATCACGAGGATCGCTTCGGATTCGCTGAGATTAACTCCGTGTCACCGCATATTGTTTTCAAGAAATAAATATAAGGATATAAGAAATGGAAAAGAAAGAAGAAATCACTCTCATTGACGCCTTCAAGGACTTCAAGGAGGAGAAGAACATTGACAGGCCTGTGATGATGGGCGTTCTCAAAGATGTGTTCCTCACCCAGATCGCCAAGACTTTCGGTTCGGCTGACAATTTCGATGTCATCATCAACGTGGACAAGGGAGACTGTGAGATCTATCAGAATTTCGACATCGTGGAAGAGGTGGAGAACCCTAACACCCAGATAACGCTTGATCAGATCAAGGCGGAGACCGGGGACGATGACTATGAGATCGGGGATGTCTACACAAAAAAGCTTTCACTCTCATCTTTCGGAAGAAGAGGAATCCTGAACATCAGGCAGAACCTTCAGGGAAGAATCATGGACATCGACAAGGCCAACATATTCAAGGCATATTCGGACAAAGTCGGTGAGATATTCACAGGAGAGATCTATCAGACATGGTCGAAAGAGGTCATAATTCTGGATGAGGACAACAACGAACTGCATCTGCCGAAGGCGGAGCAGATCCCGGGAGAGCGTTTCAAGAAGGGGGACACCATCCGCGCCATCATCAAGAGCGTGGAGATGAAGAACAACACGACTCCTTACATCACGCTTTCAAGGACTTCCAACGAGTTCCTCGAGAAGCTCTTCGAGCATGAGGTGCCGGAGATATTCGACGGGCTGATCACCATCAAGAAGGTCGTCCGCGTTCCTGGCGAGAGAGCCAAGGTGGCGGTTGAGTCTTACGATGAAAGAATCGATCCTATCGGAGCTTGCATAGGCGTGAAGGGATCCAGAATCATCGGCATCGTGCGCGAGCTGCGCAACGAGAACATCGATGTGCTCCAGTGGACGAACAACACACAGCTTCTGATCCAGAGGGCCCTCAACCCGGCAAGGGTGTCATCAATCGATCTCGGGAACTCGGAGACAGACAAGATCAAGGTCTATATGCAGCCTGATGAGGTCAAGAAAGGCATCGGCCGCGGCGGTTGCAACATCAAGCTGGCAGGAATGCTTGTCGGTAGGGAGATCGAAGTCTGGAGAGAGCTGCCTAAGGACGAGGCCCAGGAAGAGGAGGATGTCCTCCTCAGCGAGTTCAGCAACGAGATCGACCAGTGGGTCATCGACCGACTGGAGGCGATTGGATGCGACACCGCCAAGAGCGTGCTTGCATTCACACCTGAAGACATCGCCAAGAGAGCTGATCTTGAGGATGAGACCGTGGCTGAGGTGTTCAGGATTCTCAGAGCCGAATTTGAGGAATAGCGCTGACAACAGCAACGGACATTTAATAATTAAAAGGGGTTGAATATGGCAGAAATCAGACTAAACAAAATAATAAGGACTTATAACATAGGACTTCAAAACCTTGTGGACTTTCTGGGCAGCAAGGGGGTTGAAGTAGAGGCCAATCCGAATGCGAAGATCTCCGATGATCTTTTGCCTGAGATTGAAAAGCAGTTCGGGAAGGACCTTGAGCTCAAGCAGGCTTCGGAGAAAGTTGACATCAAGCTCAACGAGATTCTCGAGAAAACATCCAAGAAGCAGCAGGAAAACGCAAAAGAGGAAGAAGAGGAACCAGTCAGAGAGACTGTCATCAAGACTACCATCTTCACCCCGGCCGAAGCCAAACCGGAGCCGACCCAGCCGGAGCCGCAGCCTGTACCTCAACCTGTACCGGAGCCTCAGCCTGAGACAAGGCCTGAACCTGAGCCGGAGGTCAAGGCACCGGTTGCGGAACCTGTAAAGGAGGAACCTGAAATAGTTCCGGAAGCGAAGACAGAACCGGTACATGCACAGGAAACCGCCGCAGGGAAAAAGGAAAAAGAGGATGTGGCACCGGCAGAGTCCAAACCACACAGCCAGCCTCATGAAGAAGGCAGGAAAGCTCAAGCAGTCAAGGAAACCGCGCCCGCGCCAACAACCCCGGTGGCGGGAAAGGATAACCGAAACGGAGAGAGGCAGATGAGCAGACAAGAAAGAAGGCAGGCGGCCAGACAAAGAGAGGAACAGCAGGGTAAGGCCAGGCATCAGCAGTCCCAGCAGCCTCAGCAGCTTCAGGCCAAGGAGGAGAAACCCGCTGCAGAAAGTTCGACACCGGGGCTCAAGGTTCTCGGAAAGATTGACCTGTCACAGTTCGAGCCTAAGAAAGGCAACAAGAAGAGGGAGAGGATCGCCAAGGGAAGCCAGAAGGTTGATGTGGCCAAGGAAGGCAAACAAGCCGACAACAGTTCCCGCAAAGACAAAAACAAGAATGCCAAGCAGGCTCAGGAGCAGGGCAAGGGCGGCAAGAAACGCAACCGTGGCGCTGATCGCTTCAAGCCGGCCATGACCGAGGAGGAGCAGGAGGCGATGCAGAAGGAGATCCAGAAGCAGGTCAAGGAGACCTACGCCAGGATGAACGACAACAAGAAGAACAACTTCGGAGCCAAGTACAGAAAGGAGAAGAGAGAGCAGGCTGCCGCCAAGTCCCAGGAGGAGATGGCACAGGAGATAGCCGAGAAGAAGGTCCTCAAGGTCACCGAGTTCGTGACCGTGAACGACCTTGCTACCCTCATGAACAATACTCCTGTCAACGAGGTCATCAAGGCATGCATGGATCTCGGCCTTATGGTTTCCATCAATCAAAGGCTTGACGCTGAAGCGCTTGTACTCGTCGCCGAACAGTTCGGCTACAAGGTTGAGTTCGTCACCGCCGACCTTACTGAAGAAATCGCTGAAAACAACGAACAGACCGACCGGGAGGAGGATCTTGTTCCAAGGCCGCCGATCATCACCGTGATGGGACACGTTGACCACGGTAAGACATCGTTGCTCGACTATATTCGCAAATCAAATGTCATCGCCGGAGAGGC
>CAKVBK010000078.1 GCA_934725285.1 uncultured Bacteroidales bacterium
TGGAGGAGAAAGACGCCTACGCCCAGCGCCTCGCCACGCCGGAGTACCTCGACCTGACCTGCGACTGGGCGTTCAAGTACCTGTTCCAGAACCACTCGGACTTGCTGGTCCGATTACTTAACGACATCCTTCAGGAGAACATCACCTCTGTAGAGTTCCGGAACACGGAACTGACGGATGTTTCTCCACATGACAAGAGGATACTGTTTGACCTTCTATGCCAGACACCAAAAGGAACAATTCTGGTCGAGATGCAGAAGGCGTTGCGTACTGACCAACGCGACCGGCTACTCTTCTACGGTTCAAGGCTTGTGACTAGACAAGTTAAACGAGGTGATGCGAAATATGTCCTGTCTCCCGTCAAGGTCATCTGCATCAAGAATTACGAGGATAATCACCCGAACTCTCCAGTTGAGAAGATCCTGTACCATTACAGGCTGCGGGAGGTCGAGACGGACGAGCCGTTCGGGGATCGGATGTCATTCTACCTGTTGGAGTTGCCGAGGATAATGCGGTACACGGATGAATATGACAGCCCGGTTGCAGCATGGTGCAGGATATTCAGAAATTTCGCTATATTTGCGAAATCCAGGTCGGAGAAGGACGTGGAGTTTGACAGGTTAGAGAGGGCGATGCGTGTCAGCGGCCTTGACGACAAGGAGATTGATAACTATTTCAGCGATATGATGACAGAAAAAGAGATGCTTCCGTACATTGAAGGAGCAGAGCTGCAGGGCTACCGCAAGGGCTTTGAGGCGGGTGTCGAACAAGGCAGGGCGGAAGGCGTTGAGAAATGGATGGAGAAGGGTATAGAGAAAGGCATAGAGAAAGTCGCCAAGTCTTTGCTGTCGTTAGGCATCCCAGTAGAGCAGATCGTTGTTGCTACAGGCCTATCAAAGGAAAAGATTGAGTCCATTAGGCAGGGATAGGCACATGTCTATCGTGCCATTCCAGATTCATAAATTATTTAGATTATGGCAGAAGAGACATTCAATGAATATGGCAAAGAGCGAGCGATTGATCTGCTTTTTGAGGTTAGCGGGTTTTCTCGCGCGGAAAGGATTAGCTTTGAGTCTGGAGCTGGAAACACGCTGATTTCCACTTCGCGGCTTTTCGTGGAAGGAATGGACTTCGACCTGACATATTTCCCGCTCAAACATCTTGGCTACAAGTCTGTTGTGGCAGTGGCAGGAGAAGTCTATGCCGGGATGGCTCATCCGAGACTTCTTAACGTGAGGTTGGGCGTTTCCGCCAAACTGGACTTCGGCCACATCAAGGAACTGTGGCAAGGAATAGTCACGGCAGCCAAGGAGCATGGTTTCTCAGCGGTGGATCTAGACCTTGTTCCATCTCCGAATGGCTTGACCATCAGCGTTTCGGCAGTTGGTGAGGAGCTTAAACTTACCAAAGGACGCACTGTCAAGGCAAGGAGCATGGATCTTGTCTGTGTTTCGGGCAGTCTTGGGGCGGCGTTCCTTGGCCAGCAGGTTCTGGAACGTGGCAAAAAGGCTTTCGAGAAGGCTAAGGATGATTTAGTACAGCCGGATCTTGAAAAGTACAAGATGCTGATTGGCAGCTATCTCAAGCCGGAGTTGAACGCTTCGACGGTGAGCCGCCTTGAAGAGGCCCAGATTTATCCGTCAAACGGTTACCTTGTCGCCCATGGTCTTTCGGACGCTGTGAAGCGGCTCTCGCGCGACACTGGTCTCGGGGTAAAGATCTACGCAGACAAGATTCCTTTTGAGGGGAACAGTTTCGCTTCCGGAAAGGAACTTGACATCGACCCGATCTCAGCCGCGATGAACGGAGGGGATGACTTCCGCCTCCTGTTCACGATTCCTATTCTTTCTGCCGAAAAATTCCGCCGTGACTTCCAGACCTTCGACATCATCGGCCATCTTGCCCAGCCGGAGGTCGGCTCAGTCCTCGTCACCCCGGACGGATTGGAGCATCCTGTTCTTGCACAAGGTTGGAAAGAGGATTAGAGGCTGTAAGCCTTTGGGGAACATTAATATTTCATACTTTTCGCCGCAGAGAAAATCATTGAATATGAAGAGTGTAAATGTAGTGGCGGTGCTCACCGCGATTGGCCTTTGGGCAGGATGCGCAGGGAATGGCGTCGGGGAAGGAGAGTATCTTGTCGAAGGTCTTGTAAGGAATATTCCCGACAGCACTGTCATCAATCTTTTTAAGAGCGAGGGCCGGATGATGTCTTTGGTGGCGAGTGACACGGTCATCGGTGGCCGCTTCGAGTTCCGTGACACAATCTCCGGAGGTCCAGTCCGTTTGGGAATCTGTTCTTTCAGTGATGGCTTTCCGAATCTTCCGCTTCCGCTTTGGGTAAAGTCTGGAGAGAAAGTCAAGGTCACTGGAGATGATAATCTGCTTCTGACATGGACGGTAAAAAGCCGGATCCCTGAGCAGAAAACCGAAAATGAATTCCTTGCGGTCCAGTTCCCGGAAAAGAGGCAGTCATTGGCCTATGCCGTCGAAGAGGCTGACATATTGAAAGGCCTCAGAGGGCTTCAGGGCGAGGAGAGACGTGCCGCATGGAGAAAAGTGGACTCACTCAGACGGCTTTACGAACCACTTGACAGCATCGCTGAACTGAAGGTTCTTGAATATATGAGGACGGCTCCTGTCTCGGCACGTTGGATGGATGAATTGGCGGTGGTGGCAAGGGCGATCCGGAGCGGCTACATGTCTTTTGACAATGATTTGATTCAGGAACTATACTCACGTCTTTCTCCGGCTGACCTTGAGACTGAGCAAGGGCAGGTTATCTCCGCAAGTCTCAATCCTCAGAAAGTTGTCAATGTCGGGGACGCCATGGCTGACGGTGATCTTTACGATGTGGATGGAAATCTTCATCATCTGTCCGAATTCACCGGGAAGTTCATTCTTCTGGATTTCTGGAGTCTTGGCTGCGGTCCGTGCATGGAATCTGTTCCGGAAGGCAACGAAGTCGCAAGAAAGTACGCGGACAAACTGGCTTTCGTCCGTGTGGGCCTTGACCCTAAGAGCACGTGGCTCAAGGCCGTGAAGGAGAAAAAGTCTGACTGTTATGAGTGGAATGAGCTTAAGTCCTGGGGCACAGGCCTGACAGCCTCTTATCAGGTGAGCGGAATCCCGCATTTCGTTCTGATCTCCCCTGAGGCCAAGGTCATCGACACATGGACCGGCTACGGCAAAGGCTCCCTTCTCTCCAAAGTCAGTCAACATCTAGGAACCAAATAACAATCAACGGTAGTCGTGGCAGTCAACTAATTGATCGCCAATTGATAAAAGAATATACTCCTACCATGAACCAGCAGGAGCATATTGATTTAATGGTTTGATTGTCAGTCGCTTGTCCGCCACGGATCAAAGTGGCAAGATGTTAGTCGTTGTTCATCTGCGTGATGTCCGGCTTCCAGCGTTCGGAGTCACCGATGAGCCACTCTGCGTAGTAGTCGGCCATGCGCCAGAAGAAATATTCGTTCATGTCACCGAAGCCGTGACGCTGGCCAGGGAGGATCAGCATGTCGAACCTCTTGTTGGCTCTAATCAGAGCGTTGACCACGCGGATGGTGTTGGCCGGGTGTACGTTGTTGTCGATGTCCCCGTGTACGAGCATCAGATGTCCTTTCAGATTGGATGCAATCTCCGGATTGGTCTTGATACTGTAGACGAACGTGGTGTCACCCTTGTCGATCTTCTCCAAGACTCCGTGATGCTGCTCGCTCCACCAGCGATTGTAGATGCTGTTGTCGTGGTTGCCGGCGCATGACACCGCCACCTTGAAGAAGTCAGGATATTTAAGAATCGCCGCCGTGCTCATGAATCCTCCGCCGGAATGCCCGTGGATGCCCACCCTGTCAAGGTCAATGAATGAATATCTTGCACCGAGTTGTTGTATGGCATATTTCTGATCCTCAAGGCCGTAGTCGCGAAGGTTGCCGTAGCCGTAGTTGTGGTACCACTTGGAACGGTTAGGATGCCCGCCACGGTTTCCGACGGTGATGACGATCATGCCCAGCTGCGCGAGCCTGTCCGTGCGGGTGAAGCCCTTGCTCCAAGAGATGTTGTTGGCTTCCACCTGAGGACCAGGATAGACATAGTCGCAGATCGGATAAACCTTTGTGGAGTCGAAGTCGTAAGGCTTGTACATCGCTCCGTAGAGGTCTGTGACACCATCGGCAGCCTTCACCTTGAACCTCTCAGGGAACTTGTAGCCGGCCTCAAACAACAGGCTCAAGTCAGCGGTCTCAAGGTCGGAGATTCTCTTGCCGGCAGCCGAGAACAGGGCCACCGCCGGGGTCCAGTCAACACGTGAATAGTTGGCCACGAAGTACTTGGCGTCATCGCTGGCTGTCGAGAGCACATCCATGTCGTTCATGTCCAGCTGCTGGAGTGCGCCACCGGTGAGCGGAACCCTGAACGTGTGCATCTGGTAAGGGTTCTCATCCTTGTTCATGCCACAGGCACTCAGCAGGATGTAACCCTCCTTCTCGTTCACACCGAGGATGTCCTCTACATGGAAAGCCCCATCGGTCAGGTTCTTGACCAATGTTCCATCATTATTATAAAGGTAGATGTTAGCCCATCCGTTGCGCTCAGACCAGTGGAGAATCTGCTTGCCGCCACCGATCAGGAACGGAGTCCGATATTCCACATAGGTTCTTTCTCTTTCGGAGATGACTGTCTTGGTAGAGTCAGAATCAACGCCTACCCAACAGAGGTCCAGCCTTTTGAGGTCACGGCTCTGGCGCACGAGATAGAATCCGGAGTTATCGCCTAGCCACTCGTTCTTCCAGAAATCCAGATAGTTGTCCTTGGCTGTCCTTCTGGCGCTTTGCAGCGACACTTCCTGATCCTTGAACGCTTGGCTCTTGATCTGCTTGAAAGAGGCCTCGGTGCGTGAATCATTCATTGTGAACATGTAAAGGTAGCCTTCAGGCCCCGGTTCGCCAGGCATCTGGTACTTGTAGGTCTCCAGTTCTGGACGCTTCCCGCTCACGGAATTGATAACCCAAAGATCGTCAAGTTTCCTCATGTCCCACTTCATTGTGGCGAAACGCTTCGAGTCCGGAGACCAGACCAGCTCGCCAGGGTAGTGCCTCTTGGTGGAGTCGGCCTCGGTGTCGCCGGCATAGTTGCCGTACCCGTAGCCGAACTGGCGGATTCCGTCAGTTGTCAGGCGATGCTCCACGATGGTACTGTCTTTCTCGTCTTTGGCGGCCTTGCGGAGACTGGTCGAATCCATCACCCAAAGATTGGAACCCTTGGCATAGACTCCGAACTCTCCGTTAGGAGCCACGGATGCCCAGCGAGGGTACTTGTCCTTCTCCTTTGCCACGGTGTCAAGTTTCGCCGTCGCTATCTCATAGCGGAAATATGTCGTGTCCCTGTCGTTCTGAAGCCCGGAGATGATGTTGAATGTGAACGCTTTGTCATCCTTCAACTCCAAATCCCTCATAGGAATATGCTTGGCATCAAAGGGGTAGCGCACAAACTCGGTGACCTGCATAGCGAGCCTGTCCATGTCGAAAATTTCAGTCTTCGTCCCTTTGGCTGGATCGACAATGTAGTAATGCGTTCCCTGCGGAGTCCTCCAGCTGTACCAGAACTTGTCGCTGTCCCTGAACCAGTTAGGGGTGATCTGCGTGGAGAACACCATCTGGTTCACCTTCTTGGCCGAGAATCTCTCGGCGAGAGCGTAATTGGCCTTCTGCGTCTGCGCGAAACCGGTCGCGCAAAATAGCAGTGCCGCACATGCAAGTGCGAAATTCTTCTTCATAAATATCTTTTTGAATATGTTTGATCCGTAAAATGGCCTACCTCACAACGAGTTCTCCGGCTTCGAAGCCGTCACCCTCCGCCTTTAACACTATCGCACCCGGTTTGGTTCGTCTCACTATCACAGAGGCCAGTCCGTTGAATGCCTTGATCTCGTCCGAGTGGAAAGGAGTATGGCAGGTGGCGTCGCCGGCATCCACCGCCACGATCTCTCCCGCGCCTGAAACACTGAATTTGATCTTGTCACAGGCCGTAGGAACCATATTCCCGTTGCTGTCTGCGATTTTTACATCCACAAAGATGATGTCTTCCGATGAATATGTCTGCGTGGAAGCCGGAGCGCAGTCGCCGCCGAAATCAGTTGAAGGGCCACGGCCATATTCACAAGCCATAAGAATCTTCGCCGGGCTTCCTGTTGTGATGACGGTACTTTCAACCGTCTGTCCGTCAGATGTTTGTCCTATAATTTTGACAGTGCCGGGCTCGTAGATGACATTGTCCCAAAGGAATCGATATTCCTTGTCCCCCTTGGTCTTTCTGCCGTAGGATTTGCCGTTGACGAAGAGTTCGGCGGAAACGCAGTTCGTGTAGGCCTGCACCGGAGTGATAAGGCCTTCGCGGCCGGCCCAGTTCCAGTGCGGCATCAGATGCAGCACCGGCTCGGATGACCAACGGGACTTGTAGAGCCAGTACCTGTCCTTAGGGTAACCGGCCAGGTCTATGATCCCGAAGTACGAACTTCTGGAAGGTGTGGCCACTGCCCCTTTCTCGGCCAGTTCCTTTTCGGCCTTGGCCCGAGCCTCCTCGTCATGGAAATTCGTCAGGATCGTAAGATCTGTATTATAAGGTGTAGGCTCGCCGAGATAGTCGAAGCCAGTCCAGACGAACTCCCCGAGGCACGACGGATTCTTGTCCTCCTTGGCCCATTCCTGGTCCGGAAGCTGTCCCCACGGAACGGTGAACATGTCGAACGAGCAGACCTGGAAATTGTCCAGCGCCCCATCTTCCTTATTGCTTAACGGGAATATGTACACGCCCCTTGAGCTGACGGTCGAGGCCGTCTCGCTTCCGAGGAACAACTTGCCGGGGTTGGCCGCATGGAACTTGCCGTAGAGATGTGGCTTGTAGTTGAACCCGTAGATGTCCATCGTGTTGCGGAAGTCCTGCTCGGACGCCCAAGGATTGTCGCTTCCGTAGCTCGTGAGCCTTGTGGGATCTTCACTGTGACATACTTCCGTGAGGTGATAAGCAATTCCGTATTTTTCAGGATAACCTTGCTCTGCGGTCTCGTTGCCGATGCTCCACATTATCACGGACGGATGGTTGCGGTCCCTGTGGATCATAGCCTTGAGATCCTTGTCAGCCCATTTGTCGAACAGTTTGGCGTAGCCGTTCTCTTTCTTGGCTATTGTCCATGTGTCTGTCAGCTCGTCCATCACCAGAAAACCCATCCGGTCGCAAAGGTCCAGAAGTTCCGGAGCCGGAGGGTTGTGGGAAGTACGGATGGCGTTGCACCCCATGTCCTTCAGCATGTTCAGCCTTCTGATCCAAGCCGTTTCGTTCCAAGCCGCTCCGAGGGCGCCGGCATCGTGATGCAGACAGACTCCTTTGATGAAAGTCCGTTCTCCGTTGACGTACAGGCCGTCGGCTTTATATTCAAGATCCCTCAGACCGAAGGTGGTTCTGTAGAGGTCTGTCCGGCCGTCCTTTGTGGTGACGGTCGTGAAGGCTTGGTACAGGGCCGGGTGCTCCGGACTCCAGAACTCCGCGTCCTCAAGAGTGAATTTCTGGGAGACACCGACTCCGTCTGTGATCGCGTCCACTTTTGTCTCCTCTGACGACAGAATCTTCGCCTTTCCGGCTGTGCTGTTTCGCTTGTTCACCGCATCAGTCACTTCGACAGGCTCAGTGACCGAAGCGGCACTGGCCGCAGAACTTCTATCTTCTTCTATGGTCACTGATTTCCTATCCGCGGTCATTGAGCATGTCGCAGTGGCCATCAATGCCGGATTTACAACCTTGAATATCTCCGTGCGCACCGTTCCGGCGACAGCCTTTCCGGAGTTCCGCAGCGTGATGTCAAGACTGACCTCGTTCCCCTTGGTCGTTACGAACGTTCCCCATTGCGCCACACCCACTGGCTCCGCAACAGTCAGATAGACATTTCTGTAGATCCCTCCTCCAGGATACCACCGGCTCGACTCTTCCGGATTGTCCAGCGTCACTTTGACGAGATTGTCGCCTGCCTTGAGGAAAGGAGTCAGATCTGCCCTGAACGAAGAGTACCCGTACGGCCACTCGGTGACATATTTCCCGTTGCAGAAAACTTTGGCGTAGGACATGGCGCCACCGAAATCAAGAAAGAACCTTTTCCCAAGCTTGAGATCCCTCGCCTTCACAGAGAGCGCCTTTGAATATTCCGCCTTGCCCCACCATGCCAGTTTTCCGGACTCTCCAGGATATTCCTGGACGAACGGGCCGTCCACTCCCCAGTCGTGAGGGAGGTTGAGAATCCGGCTTACACCGTCCTTTGTGAACGTCCAACCTTCGTTCCAGAGGACGCTGCCGAGCGATTGGGCAGACATATTCAGTGATAATGCGGTGGCCGCAATGGCGAGAACCGCGCGTAACAAGCATGTTTTCATAAGGTAAAGATAGCGATTTTTTGTCAATTGCAACGTTTTGCCAGAGGAATCTGACCACGGCTCTTTCATTTAAAGTATAAGTAATGATATATTGCCCCTTACCCGATTCATTGCGAGTCGGGTATTTTATT
>CAKVBK010000079.1 GCA_934725285.1 uncultured Bacteroidales bacterium
AAGTACATCGAGCACCACACCGAATCCTCCGTCAACGTCCGCTCCCTGGCGGTGCTCCGGGAAATCTACGGGTAGGAGTCCGAAAAGTGCGGATAGACCCTGCCACGGGGCATTTTGATTCGATTTTATCATTTTATGAAACGTTTTTTACCCGCCATGCGGCGGGTTTTGCCTTTTTTTGCAAATCGATACAACGGCTTTGCGGATTACTGAATTTCCGATCATCAAAGATTAAAATTAAGTACTAATAACCAATTATTCAATTATTTATGGAATCAAAACAAATCAGAGTCGGACTTTTGTCCTTGCTGACATTCTTTGTGATGACACTTGATGTGTCTGCACAGAAGAAGACAGTCTCGGGGCATGTCACTGACACAGAAGGCATTCCTATGGTAGGTGTAGGAGTGTTGGTCAAAGGAGAGGGACGAGGTGTCATCTCGGGCCAGGACGGAAGCTGGTCCATTCAGGTGTCTCCGGAAAACGTTCTTGAGTTCTCGTTGCTGGGTTTTCAGACACAAGAAATCGTTGTGGGAGACAGGACGATCATAGATGTTAAACTGGAACTGAAAGCCAACGAGTTGGATGACGTCACTGTCGTAGCTTTCGCTAAACAGAAAAAGGAAAGTATAATAGCTTCAGTTTCCGCTGTCAACCCTAAGGAACTTAAGATCCCATCCAGCAACCTTACGACGGCTTTGGCAGGCAGGGTCTCGGGTGTCATCTCCTATCAGGTCAGCGGAGAGCCGGGCCAGGACAACGCCCAATTCTTCGTACGTGGAATATCCTCTTTTGGCGCTTCTGCAAAGAAGGATCCTCTTATCTTGATAGACAACATAGAGATGTCTTCCTCAGATCTGGCTCGTCTCACGACTGATGATATCGCAAGCTTCTCCGTCATGAAGGATGCTACCGCCGCCGCTCTTTACGGCGCGCGTGGAGCGAACGGAGTCATTCTGATCACGACCAAAAGTGGAATGGAGGGTAAGGCCAAGTTGAATTTCCGTTACGAGACATCGATCAGCCAACCTACCCGAGAGGTTGAGTTCGCTGATCCTGTGACTTATATGCTGCTTCACAATGAGGCGGTCAAGACTCGTAATCCTATTGCTCCAGCGCCATATTCGCAGGAAAAAATCGCTAACACAAGACTTGCGGATCGCAACACCAATGTCTTTCCGGCGACGGATTGGTACGACATGCTGTTCAAACCTGCCACCGTCAACCAGCGGTTCAATTTCAACCTTAGCGGTGGTGGACAGATATCCAACTACTACATTTCCGGAGCATACACTCGGGACAACGGTGTCCTGAGATCCGACGAGAACAATAACTTTACCAACAACATCAACCTGAATAAGTACGTGCTCAGGGCCAATTTCAATGTGAATGTGACGCCAAGCACCAAGGTTACGATCCGTCTTCATGGTGCGTTTGATGACTATCAAGGACCTCTTCAGGGTGGAAGTGAACTCTACCAGATGGCTATGAACGCCAATCCTGTGGCTTTTCCTGCATTTTTCAAGACTGATGACGGTATCCTTGAATCACGCAGGCACACGATGTTTGGTACCAATGATGACAACACTTATGTGAATCCCTACGCCGAGATGGTTAAAGGATTCAAGCAGTATTCATCTTCCACGATGCTCGCACAAGTTGAGGTACGGCAGGATTTCAGTGAGTTGATAACAAAAGGTCTATCTGCGAGAATACTGGCCAACACCGACCGTTATTCTTATTTTGATGTCCGCCGTGAGTCGAAACCTTACTATTATTCTCTGGCAACTTACGACCGAGACAATGGTTTCTACACCGTCCGTTCTGTCAACGAGGGAAGCAATGCCCTGTCTTACAAAGAGGGCGCCAAGGATGTCAACTCATCCCTTTATATGGAGGCCGCTGTTGACTATGCCAGAAAATTCAAGGAGAGGCACAATGTCACCGGACTACTTGTCTACACGATGCAGCAGCGTCTGTACGGTAATGCCGGTACGTTGCAAAAATCATTGCCTTACAGGAATATGGGATTGGCGGGACGTTTCACCTATGACTATGACAGCCGCTATTTCATGGAGGCTAACTTTGGCTACAACGGATCGGAGCGCTTCAACGCCAGACATCGCTGGGGTTTCTTTCCGTCTGCAGGCCTGGGCTACATTATTTCTAACGAGAAGTTCTGGGAGCCATTAAAGAATGCGGTGTCTCTTTTGAAACTCAAGGCCACCTATGGTCTAGTGGGAAATGATGCGATCGGCGACGAGAGGTTCTTCTATCTTTCGAATGTGGATCTCAACAGCAACCTTCACGGCATTTCGTTCGGAACCACGATAAACACGACCAAGCCAGGTGTGTCGATTTCCCAATATGCCAATCCAGAGATTACATGGGAAATCTCACGCAAGATGAACCTTGGTGTGGAGCTGGGGCTTTTCAAAGATCTTAATGTCCAGTTTGATTACTTCACGGAGAACAGAAGCAACATTCTTATGCCTCGCGCCTACATCCCTTCGACCGCCGGCTACGAGGCCACGATCAGCGCCAACATCGGTGAGGCTGTCGGTCATGGATGCGAGGTGGCTGTCCAGTACAATCATTCTTTCGTCAACGGGATGTGGATTATGGGCAACGGCAACTTCACTTACGCCACCAGCGAGTACAAGTTCTATGAGGAGCCGGACTATTCGGACACACCATGGCTTTCGCACAAGGGACGTTCTCTCGGGCAGGTCTATGGCTACGTTGCCGAGCGTCTTTTCGTGGATGACGCCGAGGTTGCGAATTCCCCTCTCCAGAATTTCGGCGGAAACGTTCCGACTCAGGCTGGTGACATCAAGTACAAGGACATCAACAACGACGGTGTCATCAGTGAGCTTGACAAGGTGGCCATCGGCTATCCTGTGACCCCGGAGATCATCTATGGATTCGGCGTGTCGCTTGGCTACAAAGGGTTTGACTTGTCATGTTTCTTTCAGGGATCAGGCCGCTCGTCTTTCTGGATAGATCCTTCCAAGGTCGCTCCTTTCAAAGACGGTCAGCGAGCCTTGATGAAGAGTATTTCTGACGATGTCTGGACTGAGGAAAACAGGAACATCTATGCTTTCTGGCCGCGTCTTTCGGAAGAACCGAACGCTAACAACAGTCAGATCAGCACCTGGTTTATGAGGGACGGCTCATTTCTGCGTCTCAAGTCAGCGGAGTTCGGCTACACTATTCCGGACAAACTGTCAAAAAAATTAGGTATCAATATGACGCGAGTGTACTTGAGCGGGAGCAACCTCCTTACTTTCAGCAAATTCAAGCTGTGGGATCCGGAGATGCAAGGCAATGGCCTTGGCTATCCTATCCAGCGTGTCTATAACCTCGGTGTTCATGTCACTTTCTAAAAACAGCGAAAAAATGAGAATGAATATTTCAGATAAACTGAAGGCTGCCGCACTTGCGGTACTGACATTGTTTTTTACCGCCTCATGTGATTTTCTGGATGTTGTTCCGGATGACATCCCTACATTGGACCACGCCTTTGAGGATAAGGCCCAGGCAGAGAAGTATCTTTACACTTGCTACGGTTATCTTCCTGAGTACATGAGTCCCGCCAAGGATCCGGCCATAATGGGATCGGGGGAGTTTCTGTCCTACACGACAGGAAACGGTGCCATCAACCTCTACAATCTGTCTCTCATAACCGGCGGGCAGAATGTGAGTGCTCCTATATGCAATAACTGGGAGACGGACACATGGTACTATTCTCCTTATCAGGCTATCCGCGTCTGCAACACTTTCCTTGAGAAGATTGACGAGCCCTTTGATCTTGACAACATCACCAAGACCAGATGGGTCGCCGAAGTGAAATTTCTCAAAGCGTATTATAACTACTGTCTGATCAGGATGTACGGCCCTATTGTGATTCAAGACACAAATCACGATGTCAACGCTGATCCTGATGCTGTAAGGGAGTATAGGACTCCTTTCGATGAGTGTGTTGATTATGTTGTCGGTCTTTTGGATGAGGCCACGCCTGATCTTCCTGTACGTATTGAGAAGGAGACCGAAGAGTTGGGACGCGCCACCCAGGCGATCGCCAAGGCCGTTAAGGCCAAGATTCTTGTTCTGGCCGCATCGCCTTTGTTCAACGGCAACCCGTTGTATGCCAACATTATTGATGGCAGAGGTGTACGCCTTTTCCCTGAGGCTGGAGAGAACGCAGAGAAATGGAAGAGGGCCGAGGCTGCAATTAAGGATGCTATCGAGACCGCCGAGATGGCCGGGAACGATCTCTACACTCTCCGTACACACGCATATTCCTTGAATCCTGAACTTGAAAGGCAGTTGGAGATTCGCTATAAGATTTGGGACGCATGGAACACGGAGACTGTCTGGGGTTACACCAGAACCAGCACATTCGCGCTCCAGTACAACTCCATGCCTCGTCTTACCGCTGATGCCCTCAAGAACTCCTATGTGAAAGGAGGCTCTTTGGCACCGACGCAATTTGTCGCGGACCTGTTCTATACCGAGAACGGAGTCCCAATGTCTGAAGACAAGACCTTTGACTACGAGCACAGATTTGACCTTCGGGCGGCGGAGGAGTCTGAAAAATGGAAAGTGTCAACGGCTGTTGATGCTGCCACTGGCGAGCCGTTTGTCGTTCCAAAGATGCATTTCAACCGTGAGCCTCGCTTCTATGCCGCACTAGGTTTTGACGGAGCTCTTTGGTGGGGAAACGGAAAGTATGACATCTCGAAGTATGACGAGCTCTATAAGTTGGCTGCCAAGTTTTCGCAGCTCCAAGGACAGACATGGGCGTCATTGTATTCAGTGACAGGATATTTCGCAAAGAAACTGATTGCTCCGGAAACAACGTTCAATGCGTCGAGCTTCTCCACGGAGCCAGCTCCTTTCCCTATCATCCGGATGTCAGATCTCTACTTGCTTTACGCCGAGGTCCTCAATGAGGTCTATGGTCCGACGGATGAAGTGTTTGCCTATCTGGATGCGGTTCGCGCGAAAGCCGGTCTGAAAGGTGCTAGGGAGTCATGGCGGAATTACTCTACCCAGGCTGCCAAGGTAGAGACGAAGGATGGACTCCGGAGCATTATACAGAGGGAAAGGATGATTGAATTGGCGATGGAGGGGCAGAGTATGTGGGACATTCGCAGATGGCTTCGTGGGTCAGAGCTTTGGAATGGTCAGACCATGGTTTGGAACATCACCGAGAAGGCTCCTGCCGCCTACTACAATCAAGTGCCAGTCACATCGGCTCATAAGAAGTTCTCCCAAAGGGATTATCTCTGGCCGATCAGCCAAAGGCAGATGTCAATCAATCCGAAACTCATGCAGAATTACGGTTGGTGATGACAGACCGGTCACTTATTTTGCCGAAGTACAGGCAAAATAAGTAACAGCAAGTCGTTTTTATAAAGATTACTAAGATCAGAATTTGTCATGAAAAAAATAGCATTGATAATAATCACGGCCGCACTGGCGTTCTCCTGTGCGGAGCAGCCTATAGGCTCGATACCGATGGATTCGGAATCTCCGGGGCCGGTAACTGACATTGAGGTCACGAATGTGCCGGGTGGCGCGGACATATCCTACAAGATTCCGCCTGACAATGATCTCCTTTATGTCAAGGCGAGCTATGAGTTGGAAAACGGCACTCAGTCCAGCGTGATGGTGTCCATGTACGAGAATAAACTACAGGTCAGAGGCTTTGCCAAGACGATGGAACATAAGGTGATGATAACAACCGGTGACAGAAGCGGTAATGAGTCTGAACCTGTCTATGTGACGATCTCTCCGTTGCGCTCTCCGATCTTTGATGTGCTGGAAAGTGTGACGATGGAGGGTACCTTCGGAGGAGTCCGGTTGACTTGGAAAAATGAGACTAAGAGCGCCTTGTCGGTAACTCTCTTGAAGAAAGTAGGGAATGGAAAATGGGAGGAGATCAACACCTATTATTCCGATGCCGCGGATGGCAGGCAGGCGGCGCGTGGAATGGAAGCCGAGGAGGCCGAGTTCGCTGTGTTCATCAAGGATCGTTGGGAGAATGTCTCCGACACTGTTACTGCGATGTTGACTCCCATCTTTGAAGAGCAGCTTCCGGTAGGGACGTATAAGAAATATGCTATGGCGGGAGACAGCGAGGTCTCCTACGGCTGGGATCTCGGCTATGCTCTGGACGGCAACACCAACCAACAGTACGGTTGGTTTTCCAAGCCTTCTGTTGAGGGCGGTGTATGGCCGGCCAGATTTACAATCAAGATCGCAGGAGGAGCTTTGGTCAGCCGTGTGAGGATCATCCAGCGCCATTCTGAAATGTGGGAAAGCGGTAATCCGAAGAAATTCAACGTGTATGCCACGAACAATCCGTCGGCTGACGGCAGCAATGATGGCTGGACACTGCTTAAGACATTCACATCTGTAAAGCCTTCCGGCTATAGTTCGGGTCAATATTCGGATGAGGACAAGTATGTCGCCCAGAACGGTGAAGACTTCGAGTTTGATCCTGAAAAGGTGGCCAAGTATGAATATTATCGTTTCGAGTTTGTCGAGAACTGGGGTGGCGACAACACATTCATCAATTTATATGAAATCTTCTTTTACGGAAAAATCTAAATGAAACTGAATATGAGCGTTAGAATATTATTGGCTTCCGCAACCGCTGTGTCGCTTCTGATGTCGTGTTCGAAAATGAACGACCTGCACAAGCCTTATCTCGAAAAGGGAGAGACCGTCTATGCGGCCAAAGTGGATTCCGTCAAGGCCTTTGTTGGTGTGAACAGCCAGGTGCTGGACATCTATGTGCCTTCCAACAGGGTCAGCCGTGGTGTCGTCAGATGGAACCTCGGGCAAGATTCGTTGGAATTCAGCCTCCAGGCTCCGGGCGTCTCTCCTGTCAGGGTCATCATACCAGGGCTTGATGAAGGCAACTATACTTACGATGTCATCACTTATGACTCTTATGACAATAAGTCGCTCTCTTATGAGATTACAAGCAACGTTGTTTCAGAAGAGACTATGGAAGCCCATAAGAGCATGATGACCAAGTCTTTGTATTATTCTGAATATGACGCCTGCCTGAAAAAGATCACATCGATGTACCCTAAGGCCACGATCAGCAACGCGCAGAATTTCAATGGCTCTGCCTGGTTCATGTGGGAATGCGATCCTCTTCCTGGCGCCAAAGTCGTGTTCCGTTATCTGAACAAAGATAATCAATGGACTACCAAGGAATTCGCCGGAGAAAGCATAAAGAAGAAGGCGTGGGAATCCTCCCTTAAGGATGCCCTCTGCGAGCCCAAGGATCAGGTTGTGTTTTACTATCATACTGTCTATGAGGGAATTAATTATGAGCACAGGATTTCGCATAAGGTGGATCTGGGCGAGGAATATGCGGATCGTTGGTACAACTATGAGGCCGAGATAAAGATAGACAGTTACTCTTATCCGGAGGCTTCGGACAATTGGTAGTGACTATGAAGAGAAGAATCAATCTGCTTTGTGCCAGCCTTCTTTCGTTGTTGCTCTGCAATTGTGGTGGTTCCTCTTCCGAACCGGAATCAATTCCGGTTCCGGAGGGGGATTACATCAACAGGGAGGAGACATTCGGATCCTATCAGGGATGGAAGTTTAGGTGTAAGGTGCTGGCCGAAAGCCGAACTATAGAGAAGTTTGGAGGCAGGCTTGACTTCATGAAGAAAATTGATGATCTTATGGAGAAAGCAAGCGTACGGTTCAGGGTCAAAGGAATAAACGATGCCCAAGGCAACAAGGTCTTGTTCTATATGTCTGAGTTCGGTGTGTTTGATGGAAAGTCTGAAGATCATCTCAACGAGCCGATGCGCGGCAATGAATCTTATGACCTCAAAATAGTGATCAATGCGAACGCCGCCACGTCTGATAAGTCCAGAGGATTCGTAGGCTCTCCTTGCCTTTCCATCGGACTGGACAGATCTGATCCGTTTTCCGACGAGTCTCTGATGGATCTTGTGTATTGCCTTGGCCTTTCAAGAGGTGTCGTTGCTTTGGATGAGGCAGAGGTGCATGACGGCACTTTGAACAATCCGGTCAATGGTCAGGATTTTAATTCTGTCCCATGCATAATGAACTACAGGGAATCCATCTCGGAATGGTCGGAATATTCCAAATCCGTGATCAACGCCTCTGGCGACAGAAGAGTCGTCGCGCATAGGGATTATCTGCCTTCTGGATTCAGGGCTCAGGTGTTGACATCCGGAGGGCAGGTCGCAAAGGATGCTGTCCTGCGTTTTTACCCTGTCTATCCCGGCAGTGGGAAGGTTGAGAACACCCCGCTCTTTACCGGCTCGTTGTCAGTTACCGGGAATTATGTGTTCTCAGCGAATCCGTTTCTCCTTGACGAGGGGCGTAAGGAAGTGTACAATTATTTGGTTGAGGTTGTTTACGAGAGGTACAAATTCTATTTCTGGATGCCTGTCTATGAAATAGAATATGCTTGCGTGTCGACCCCCGGGATGCCGTACACCTACAAGATAGAACTTCCGAAGATCGATGAGAACAC
>CAKVBK010000080.1 GCA_934725285.1 uncultured Bacteroidales bacterium
AGATCCGCCTGTCCGTCATTTAATTGAATCAGTGATGATCCGCTGAGGATAACCTTCAACCCTTTATAGAGATCATAGATCTCTTTGATTTCCCTGCTCCAGTTCTCGTACTTGTGAATTTCGTCAATAAGAAGAACCTTGCCACCTTTCTTCACAAATTCTGAAGCGGTGTCAATCAGGGTGTGGTTGGAAAAATACGCCGTGTCGGCGGAGCAATATAGGATATGGCGATCCGTTGGTTCGTAATTCTTCAGCACATACTGCTGCATCAGAGTTGATTTTCCGACCCCTTTCGGCCCGCGAATCATCACAAGCCTTGAATCCCAATCTATCGTGTTCATTAGTCCGCGAGTGAATTCCGTAGGTACATCAGATAGGTATTCAAGGTGACGGTCGAATAAAATATCCATAATGCTATGCTTTTTGCAAATATATAAATGTTTATCGCAATAAACAAATTTAGTGCAAATTTGTTTATTGTGATAAACATAATGATTGCGTTTGCCCGGCCAGAAATAAGTCTAGATCTCGCTGCCGGTGAATTGTCCGATGAAAAAGATGGCGCCGGTGCTGGATTCGCTGATGAAATAGACGAACGGCCTGTCGGCGTGGAACTCTACCTGGCGTGGCTCCGGGGCGAGGGCTGACATCGTCATGATGGCTGCGGTCACAGCAGCGGCCTTTGTGCCCTCTTCGCTGACTTCGATCTTGGCTTTCTGCAACATCTTTGAAACGAACATATTCCCGTCGGCCAGTCTGCTGAAGTCGGCTGATGAGTGGAACATTGTCGGAGCGCCGAGAGCGGAGATCACATCGTTCAGCAGCAACTCAACCTCGGTCGTGAACTTAGGCAGCTTGAGGTCAACCTTGCAGTTTTCCATCGAGCGGCCAAGAGACGAGAGCTCCTTGGCGTTGACAACCTTCATCATCTCATCGATCGACTTGTCCTCGTTCGGAAGCAGCACCGTCATGGTGTATGATCCGTTGCCATAAGGAAGCCTGACGGCGGAATAAGTCTTGTTTGATGTGTAGAGATATTCATCGTTCCGGTGCATCATCTTGACCTTCTTGATGTCGCGGGTGTAGCCCCTGAATCGCTCCAGTTTAGTGTCTTTTGCGTCAAACTTGTCTGTCCATGATCCGTTGAAATAGATGGCGTTCATGATGTAGGCCACGGCGTCCGGATCCACATTGTCGATGATTTCAGGAATCATTCCGTCCGTGTGCTTTGAGCACCAATCGTTTATGATGCCGGTTGTCTTTCCGGACGTGAAGTCAAGGCTTCCGACTTCGGCCTTGAACCAATCGCTTACGGTCTGTCCGAATTCCTTCTTGACCTTGTTGTTCTTGTTGACCGCGATGTAGTCGGCGATGCTGACGGTTGTTGAAGGATCCAGCTTTCCGGCCTTCTTGATGAGATAGCCGTACAGGGCGTTGATCTCATCCATCGATGCCCCGTTCCATCCCAAAGTGTTCAGAATCTCCTGACGTGTCTCACCTTCGGCTCCGTTGGCCAGAATGCTCATCAGACCTGTCACACTTAGCGGCGAGACCACCTTGGAATCCATCCCTGACACCTTGTTGAACAGGTTGATGGCGAATGTGTTGTTCTTCGCCAAAAGATTCCTCTGGCTGTCGTCCAAAATCAGATAATCGCTGTCGAGCTCTTCCATATTTCCCATGATCACTTGTCCGGCATCGCTCTGCCCGCTTTTTTTCGCTGTCCCGCATGACACCAGCATGGCAGCAGCCATACCCGAAATCATGACCGTTCTTGTTGTCTTATTCATATTCTCTCTCACTTTTTCCATCAGGCAGGCAATTACCTTCAGTGAATATTTTCATTCAAAACGGCGATTGCCCGCCGCGCTGACTAAGGAACATTCAAAAATTCTTCTCTTGGTCTAAAGCAACTTATTATTATGTTCCTGACTTCCTAAATCCAACAAGAACCGTTCCTTGCTTCATCCCAAAGAACTTTTTCAGTGTAGATTAATCTTCGGTAAAGGTGCCCGTCCGTTTGGGCGAAAAAATTGCGGGGACTCCCGCCTGTTGAATGACATCGGAGAGGAATGAAAAGAATCTTGACAATGCTTTTATCGTGCGTCATCGCATGATTGACTTTTTCCCGGGCGAACTGATCTCACATAAAGGAATAGTGGACGGCGGATATGACTTCTGGGTGCATATTCCCGAATTCCGGGTGGCAGGGGACACCACGAAGAATCTTGCGGTCATATTCCTTCATGGCACAAGCATTTGTAGGAATGATTTGATCAGGGTGCGGCTCTATGGCTGCCTTGATGCAATAGCCAGAGGGGCTGACATTGAGGCTGTTGTCATCGATCCTCAGAACAAGGCGGGGCATGAATATACTTGAGTGGTAGGAAGGGCATTATCCAATTTATGTGAATTGTGTCTATGTCATTGGATTATCCATGGCACCGGTGACAGAGCCGTGTCCTGGATGGCATCACGGAAAGTTGTTGACGAAATGAAGAGGACAGGCGAGGCTCCGCGTGTTCAGGTGACGTGGCTAAAAGGCGCTGATCACGGCAGACCGGCTATCTGCTTCTACATCCACAAGACCTACGACTGGCTTTTCAGCCACTCCTTGATGTTTTTTTTGTTATTTTTGCAGGAAAATGAGACAATTCGTGATCAGGCCGCTGAATGCGGCGGGACATATCAAAGTGCAACCGATGGGAAAAACGGTCAGAGAGGACTGGTCGTTCATCTATCTTGTTTCAGGAGAGGTGCTTACTGATGTCGATGGCAAGCCTTATCTGCTTCGGGGGCAGGATTGTGCCCTGATTCCGCCGCAGTCAGCGTTTTCAGTGAGATATTTCAAAGATTCCATCGGGTACATGGGGGCGTTTTCTTTGGGACTGTTACGTAATTCCGGGCATAGGGTGTTGAGAATCAAGACCCCGAGTGTGATGACGGTTCCGATGGAGGACAAGGTGTTCTTTGATGAGTTGCTGATCAGGATGACCCGGTTTTCGGAAGATTTTCCAACCGTTCAGGGATTGTTGGAGGTATTGCTTGGAGAGTTTGACAACTTTATCCCTCAAAACAGCCGAACCGCCTCGGCCAGACTTTGCTCCTCCTATCTTGGCAGGGTCTTTGACACTTCGCGTCCTTTTAGTGGAGTGTCTGGCTATGCGGACGAACTGGGCGTGACTCCTAGTCATCTGAACCGTGTCGTCAAGTCAGAGACAGGGCGCAGTGCGGGCGAATGGGTCGAAAACGCAAGGCTATCGTTGGCCAGAACACTTCTCCACGATCTTTCTATGCCGGTTTCAGAGGTTTCTTACAGACTTGGTTTCGAGGATCCGGCCTACTTCTCGCGTTTTTTTCGTAAGCTGGTCGGAATGTCTCCAACGGATTTCCGCTCCATGTTGTAGGCCGGTTGCAGGTTGGATCCGTTGTTAGGATAGCCGGTACTGGCTGTTGTATAAAAAGTCCAAGCGGAAATCACATAATCATTACTTCGTAAACAGCATCCCAGGCTATCTTTGCGCCAGAAATCATTCACGAGATGCTTGCAGTTTTACTGACATCGTTGCTGGTCGCCATCATTCCGCCGGCCTTGCCTGAGACCAAAGACACAATCTCTGGCTCAGTCGTGACATCTTCCGTGAAACGGTCGGAAGCCGTTTTGGGTGTTACTTCTGTTTCGTCGCTGACAATGAAGAGGATAGAAGAGCTGGGTTTGACTTCTCCAAAAGACCTGTCCTCATTGGTGCCGGGACTGACTATGCCAGACTACGGCACTTCGATGACTTCGACAATCTATGTCCGCGGCCTTGGCTCCAGAATGGACAATCCAGTCATCGGACTCTATGTGGATGATGTGCCGGTTTTGGACAAGAACTGCTATGATTTCTCATTCACGGACATCCGACGGGCCGATTTCATGCATGGCCCGCAAGGAACCCTCTACGGACGCAACTCGATGCTCGGGGTACTCTCAATCGAGACTTTATCGCCCGATGCGTACCAAGGCACGAGAGCTACCATTGAATATGGCAGTGCTTCCACCCTGTCCGCGAAACTCTCGACCTACAAAGGCCGATTCGGGTTTGCCGCCGCCTACGGACACACCAACGGATTCTTTATCAATGAATATGACGGGGGAGCATGCGGTCTTTCTGACACATTCTCTGCCCGCGCGAGATTCGTTGGCGGAGTCGGCAATGCCTCATTGGATAACATCTTGACAGTTTCGTACATTGAGCAGAGCGGTTATCCATATCGAAAGTGGATTCCAGACACCAGAGAACTTCTCCCCGTGGATTACAATGACAAAAGTGGTTACCGGCGATTTTTCCTGATGGATGGGTTCCGTCTGAAGACTGAATTGCGGAACTGGAAACTGAGTTCCGTCACAAGCCTTCAGGCTCTTTTCGACTCCATGGACATGGATCAGGACTTCACACCTAAGTCAATGTTCACCTTGAATCAGACACAGAAACAGGGCGCTTTGACTCAAGAACTGATCGTTAAGCCAAACGTGCATCCAGATTGGTGGAACAGCCAGACCGGACTGTTCGTCATGATGAAACTGAACCGCATGTCCGCTCCGGTGCGTTTTCTGAAGGACGGCATAAGGTCTCTCATCCTTGACAATGCCAATTCCGGAATGCCGCAGGAGTTGGGAAGATTGAATATTCAGGAGGATAATTTCTTTATTTCCAGTGATTTCAAGATCTTTTTTGGCAATGTGGCAGCCTATCATGAATCGTATTTCAAAGTTGGCCGTTGGATGCTCACGACAGGATTGAGGCTCGATATGGAGTCAAGCCGGATGCGCTATGATTCCGGCTCTGACATCCATTTCATAGTCGCACCGGCGATGTCTGAATATATTCCTTTTTGCACAAAGATCAACGGAACGGAAACGGTGCGTTATGCCCGATTGCAGCCGAAATTGTCGGTCTCGTATGATGCCACATCCGAACGTATGCGTTCCAAAGGCGTGGATTTGTCGTTGCTTGCCTCCGTATCAGAAGGTTACAGGTCTGGCGGATTCAACACACAGATTTTCTCTGACATCATGCAGAACAAGATGATGTCCGGGATGATGGAACGGCTTGGTGTCCATCTGGATAGACTGGATGAACTTTCCGGGGCGATGATGACATATAGGCCGGAGATCTGTCTTGACTATGAGATAGGAGGCAGGATATGTCTTGATGCCCGTGGCCACCGTCTTGGAGCCACCGTGATGGCTTATCGTGTTGATTGCCGTAACCAGCAGATGACTGTGTTTCCCTACGGTGACGGAACCGGACGAATGATGGCCAACGCCGGCAGATCACGTAGCCTTGGGGTGGAGGCGGAAGCTTCCTGGATGTGGAAAGGTCTCTCAGCGTCGTTAGCAGGTAGTCTGATGGACTCCCGTTTCGTCGACTTTAACGATGGCCGAGAAGACTGGTCCGGCAATCGGATTCCATACTCACCGGAATCCACCCTGTTCCTTAGATGCGGTTATAAGTTCCTGACCGGTGGACGTTTCCTGCGTTCTGTCTCTTTGAACGCAGACATGAATCACAGTGGAAGAATCTGTTGGAACGAGGCTGGAGACATAAGCCAGCCGCCTTGTTCATTGATAGGTGCGGATGTCCGTTTGGCCACATCAAAGGCGGAATTTTGGCTCAGAGGTCAGAATCTCACCGACATGGATTACTCGGTTTTCTATTTCAAGTCTGTCGGCAATTCTTTTTTTCAGACCGGTAAACCTCGCCGGTTCACGATAGGACTATCAATTAATCTGTAATGAATATGAAGAAAATCTTAATGCTGTCGCTGGCGGCTCTGCCGCTGCTGACGATGTCATGCTCCAAAGAGAATGGTTTGAACGAGGAACCTATTGTTGCCAATGAGTATGAATATTCAGGCACAATGACAGTCACTGCCGGAGGTGCGGACAATGTCTCTGAGAACGTGGCCGTGGATTGCCTTTTGGACAAGGACTCCCGCACCATGAAGATCCTGTTCCATAAAGTCAAGTTCGTGCCACAGATGCCTGTTTCTCTTGATGTGACGGTTCCGTATGTCGGCTATATAGAGAAAGACGGTACAGTCAAGTTTACCGGTGACGGAATCGTCCCTCTCTCCGGAGGCACCGTACCGTTCCCGAAGTATACGGTGACAGCTCTTTCCGGCACCCTGACCACCACGAGTCTATCTCTCAGTCTCAATTTCGGTGACTATCCTGTCACTTACAAGGGCACAACGAAAAAGTAGAGTAGCGGTTCAGTGGCATAATTAAGGCTTTTCGTCGCCCAAAGGTGTAATGAGACACTCCTGAGCGACATTTTTGACCGCTTTCGCTGCCGTAGGGTGCTGCGCGACACTTTAGTGCGGCGTTTCAGGCCAATTTTGCTATTGTTGGGTGTCGCACGACATTGGCACTGACATTAGCGCTGACTTAGGCTCTCAACTACTATTTGGATTTCTGACGAGTAAGGCTTAACTTTGATGTCCGTTGTGACAAGACAATAATCAAAGGTAAAGGAATATGAGATATTCAGGAATTGTAAGATGTGTGGTGTCGGTGGCCGCTTTGGCGCTGACGCTTTCGGTCGTTGCGGCGGCCGCAGGTGTAAAAGAGTGGCATAACCCGCTGACAGAAAAGCCTAAAGGACCGTTTGGGACCTGTTGGTCATTTGACATGGGGAACATTGATTTCGGAACCAACGCTCCGGAGATTAAGGTCAGGTACGTGCTTGAGGGCAGGAATATTCCTGAAGGGGCCAATGAGATGGCTTCGTTGGGAGTCGATTTGTTCGACATTGACAACGACGGCGGGTTCCTCCTTCTGAACGGAGCCTCAAATCTTGGAAAGTCGGCAGAGGACACTCTTACATTCTCTTTCCGTGTGGATTACGGTAAATCAGCCAAGAACGGCAATTCGTTCAGGCTTTATCTGCCGCTTTACAATGACGTGAAGTGGATGGAGATAGGAACGATGGGCGGAACATATTTCCATTTCGAGCCTGTGCCTGTGGAGAAGGCGATAGCCGTTTACAATGTTCCGGTCGAGTCAGTTGGCAGGCCGGCGAAGGCTGTCAGGAACATTCTTCAGAGAAAAGCTGATTTTCCGGTAAAGGTAGTAAGCAGGAAGGAGAGCAGGAAACCTGGCTATTTCATTGCCGTTGACGGTGCGAAAGCCGACACGGTGGCCACGCTTGAGGCGATCTTCAACGCCCTTGGCACGACGGCTGATCTTCCTGACATCCTCAAACCGCTCAGGCAGCGCAGGGACTACACGTTCTATGACTGGAGCGAGCGGCATTCAAGAGTTCTTTACAGAGAAAGACGCATCGCTCCCAATCCGGAAATCGTGATGATAGGCAATTCCATAACCCATTACTGGTCAGGCGAGCCGAGCCACAAGACATGGCATGCCGGTGTCGATTCATGGAACGACATATTCGCTGACCGCAATGTTGTCAACTGCGGCTATGGCTGGGACCGTCTCGGGAATATGATGTGGCGTATGATGCACGAGGAACTGGACGGATTTTCCGCCAAGCACATCTTCGTGATGGCCGGCACAAATGATATCTACAGCCGCACGGAGGAAGCTATCGCCGAAGGAATGGTCGGGCTCATTGAATATATCCGTGTGAAACAGCCGGAGGCCCGCATCCACGTCGTGCACATCTACCCTCGCAGGAAGGCCATCGACCGTGTGGACAAGGTGAATGCCGCCGCAGACAGACTCCTGAAAGAGAGCAGTCTCACGAACTATGACATTGTCGATGTGAAGTCAGTCCTCACCAGAGCTGACGGCACATTGGACGAATCCCTCTTCAGGGACGGACTCCATCCGAATGAAGAGGGATACCGCAGAATCGCGGAGGTCTATCGCAAATATATTCAGGATTAATTGTTTCCGTACATCTCCTTGCGGTTTGCAGAACCGCTTGGAGCCGGAGCCTCAGGGTCGTCGATTGTGGAATCCACAATTCTGGCGACCTTTCTCGTTATGTTGGTCTCAAGAAAACGGATCTGGTCTGCGAAAGTCTCGACCATCGAATCAGCGATCTCGTGCCTGTGGTCCTTGAAACGGAAAGCATTGTAGACATAACCATTTTTCCTGAATATCTTGACAAGCTTGTCCGTGCCGGCGAAAACCCAGTTGAAGACTCGGATGTTGCCGTAGTTCACCACCTTGTCGGCTGTGCCGTGGAAGAATGCCGTCGGAGCCGGAGTCTGTGAATATTTCGGCATTCCCTCACGGGACAGGATCGCCCCCGAGAACGACATCACTCCAGCGTAGCGGAACCCTTCCGGCAGGGCCTCCGTGGCCGTCCCGTTGCACAGCATCCACT
>CAKVBK010000081.1 GCA_934725285.1 uncultured Bacteroidales bacterium
TTCGGAGGGATAGGTCTGACCCAGTCCTTCGCCCTTGAGCTCGCCCCTTACAGGGTGAAAGTCAACAGCATCTGCCCTGGCAACTACTACGACGGGCCGCTGTGGAGCAATCCGGAGAACGGCCTGTTCATCCAGTACCTCAACGCCGGGAAAGTTCCTGGAGCGAAGACAGTGCAGGACGTGAAAGATTACTACCTCGCCCAGGTGCCTATGCGCAAGGGCTGCAACCCTGTGGATGTCTGCAAGGCCATCCTCTACGCCATCGACCAGACCGGAGAGACCGGACAGGCGATTCCTGTGACGGGAGGTCAGGTGATGCTGGCTTAATTGTAAATCCGGGAATCCGCCTTGTCTTCAAACGGATCAAAGCGGCTTCCAAATGTAATTCATTAATATTATGAAACAACTAGACGTTAATCTGATGCATCCAGCCGAGCAGATCGCAATCATCATCGGCAGGATCTATCGCAGCGAGATGACCACCACCTCCGGTGGGAACCTGTCCATCATGGACGAGAACGGAGACATGTGGATCACCCCGGCGGCGATTGACAAGGGTTCTCTTACCCCAGCGGACATCATGTGTGTGAAGGCCGACGGAACCATCGTAGGTCCTCACAGGCCATCGTCCGAGTACCCGTTCCACAAGGCCATCTACAAGATGAACCCGCATATTCATTCTGTGATCCACGCACACCCTCCAGGACTTGTGACCTTCAGCATGGTCCATCAGGTTCCGGACACGAGCATCATCCCTCAGGCGCGAGAAACTTGCGGTCCTGTCGGATTCGCCGAATATGCCCTCCCAGGGAGCGAGCTTCTGGGAAAGAAGATTGTGGCCGAGTTCAAGAAGAACCCTGACTACAAGGCCGTCATCATGGAGAACCACGGTGTCGTTGTCGCCGGCGAGGACATCGCCGATGCTTACCAGAGGTTCGAGACCCTTGAGCTTTGCGCCCGCACAATCCTGAACGCAAAGACGTTGGGCGAGCCTAAGTACCTCAGCGAGGATCAGATTCTCCAGCACGAAAAAGCTGTCAACACTCCGTTCCAGCACTTCATGAACGTGGAGCACCCGTCCGACGAGAGGGCGATCCGCGCGGAGATCTGCAAGATTGTCCGCAGGGCATGTTCACAGGGACTTATGTGCAGCTCATACGGCACCGCATCTGTGCGTTGGAGAGGCAATGACTTCCTCATCACACCGTCCAGCATGCAGCGTTGGGATCTTGAACCGGAAGACATCGTCCAGGTAAAGGACGGAATGGTGGAGGCCGGGAAGAACGCTAGCCGCTCTGTGGCGCTCCACTATGAGATCTACCGCCGCAACCCGAAGGTCAACTCTATCATCCTGACACAGTCTCCTGCCCTGATGGGATTCTGTACGACAGGTGTGAAATTTGACGTGCGCACGATTCCGGAGAGCTGGATTTTCCTTCAGGACATCCCGACATTCCCGTTCGGAAGCCAGTACAACGAACATCTTACAGAGCTCGCCGATGAGTTCAAGCACAGGCCGTTCGTGATGCTGGAGAATGATTCCGTTGTGGTGACAGGCGATCAGCTCATCAACACATTCGACCGGCTTGAAGTGGCGGACTTCAGCGCTCGTTCGCTGATCCTCGCGGCTCCGCTGGGCAAACTGAACCCGATCACCGACGAGGAGATCGAGGAGCTCCGCGTGGCGTTCCACGTGGGTGAATAGTTGAAGCAGGCATATACTGCCTCCGGTGGTCCTCCCCACTTCGTGGGTCCCCTCCCTCTTCGGGAGCCAAAGCCACCTACGGCAGTATATGTCTGCTTTAGCCAAAGTATAACTGTAAAACAACTGCCACTTCGACAAGCTCAGTGACCGGTGAAGTTTAAGAGCTTGAATAGAATAAACCCCTCCCGAATTTTGGTAACGTGCAAAATTCGGGAGGGGTTTATTTTATCGCATCAAGATTCACTCTATCGTATCAGGCTTTACTCGCCGGCGATGATCTTAGCGTCCTCCTTACGGTCGATTCCGACACGTTTTTCAAAGCGCTCACGCCTTTCGAGAAGAGCCTCCTTATGGCGGATAACCCAATTCTCAAGGTAGATGGCCGCACAAGCGAGGAAGAAGTAAATTATCGTCTGAAGCACCATCGCCTTCATCTGAACATCAGCGGCTCCCATGTCACCACCTGCGGTGCTGAGATTGATGAAGCCCTGCGCTCCGAATGTGGACGGGAATATGTAGGAGAACCATTTCCAAAACTCAGGGAAAGCGATTGTCGGCCAAGAGCACCCTGTCAAGAACAGAGCCACAGGTGACATCGCAAGGAAGAGAAGAAAGACGGACTCTCTTCTTGTAATCAGCGTGCTCCAAGTCATGCTGAAGAACACACAATCGGTGATGAAGAACACCAACAGAGCTAGCACGTCATGGAATTCTCCCCTTTGAGGAATCCCAAATATGGCCGGCACGATGAAGGCAATGTACATGCCCACGGCAAGGTAAAGCAGCCAATAGGCTCCTCCACGCCCCAGAACCACACGACCAACACCGTGACCTTCAAGTTTGTCAGGAAGCGAGGCAAAACTGCGGTTCCTCTCTCTGGCCGTTCCGACCAACAGGGACATTCCGTAGAACAACGTCTGCTGGATGATGATCATCAGGATTGCCGAAATCAGGAAGAAACTGTAGTTGAAAGCCCTGTTGTACGGGTTGTTGTCCTCGTAGCCAAGCGGCTTGACAGTCTGCGAAATCTGCTGTTCCGACATGCCGGCAGACGCGAACCTCTGCATCTGGATCTGCCCGACCTCATGCAACATCACGAAGTTGGTGGCCATCAAGGCGTTCTTGTAGTACAGGAAGCTGCTCATGTCCGCATAGACGGAGAATGTGGCGGTCTCGTTCCTCGCAAGTTTTTCACCGAAATCTGAAGGGAAATAAATGATACCGTTGACCTTGCGTTCCTGCATCATCTTTTCCGCCTCGGCCATATTCACACAATTCGCTGCGATTTCCACCTCCCTCGTTGCGTCAATTTCCCTTATGAAACGATGGCTGTCCGGACTGTCACAATTGTCAACAACAGCGACCGGTGTGTCCGAAAGGATGCCATTCAGATAGACGACATTGTACAACAGCGGGTAGGCTAGTCCTGCAACAAGGAAAATCAGCAGCACACCACTGTCCGAGAAAATCTGACGAAACTCATGGCAGAATATGCCCCAGAAGTCCTTGATCCATGTTTTTGCGTATGAATTTCTCATGTCACTTAGTCTTTAGGGAAGTTCTGATGAATGTACGCCTTCTTAAGTCGTGTAAGACCTACGAGAGGCACCAGGATAAACAGAAGCAGATATATTGCCTGCCTCCACCATCCAGCGAATCCGGCTCCAAAGATGGCCTCCTGAACATAAAATTCATAGTAATGCCTGAGCGGGAACGCAGAAGCAAGCCCCTGAATGTATGGAGGCATCGCCTCGATCGGAAGTGTAAAGCCTGAAAGCGAGAATCCAAGCACGCTGTAAAGGGCGCCAATACTCAAAGCCAACCTCGGCACCGGGAGCATCTCGATGATGAAAACCGCGATTGCCTCACTGGCTAAAATCATCAGGAATATTCCCAAGAACATATTCCAGATAGATCCAGCCAACGGGAAGTGCAACTGATGGTACATCAGCAGGATAAGGATCAAGCCTATCGCTGAGAATGTCAGAGTCCAAACCAGCAGCTTGCCGGCAAGCGCGGTGACTATAGAGTTCCCCGACGTCTTAAGCAGGTGACGTGACGTACCGTACTTCAACTCCGCTCCCAATGAATATATCAGGACGATTATCGCTATCATCTCCAACACACCTGGCAGCAGGACGCTGCACAGGTAATAACCGTAATTGGTCGTGGTGTTGCCGATCTGATGCAGATCCACATTGACAGGCTGGATCATACCCATGATCTGGCTGTCATTGTAACCCCTCGCCCTGAACGCCTCTCTCTGGACGGCTCCGTTGGTCAGGTTGACCATCGTGAGCAGATCCTTCCACGCCAACGCTCCGCTGACGAAGTACAATCCGTTGACATAGAACGTGATCTTCGGCTGTCTGTTCGCCTGGATGTCATCATTCATCCCGACAGGAACCACACAAACAGCGGCGATCTTGCCTCTGTTCATGTCCTCTCTGGCAGCGGCGAACGAATCGTAGTGGACGACCTTGCCCAACTGGGTGGCATCCAACTGCTGGCAGAAATTCCTGGAAGTCGATGAATAGTCATAGTCCACAAGACCTATAGGAACATCACTCGGCAGCCCCGCCTTCAGAAATGTCAGAAAGAATATGGCGCAGAAAGCGATCACGCCTACCGAACCCAGAAGATAGAGCGGGCGCTGCCTGATTATCCTGAGTTCGCGGCGCGCGACCGCAATAATTCTCTGCCAATTGTTGTTCATGATCCCTTATTTTACAATGGCGGACATGCCTGGACGGATTCCGTCAACCTTGACATCCGGAACGGCTCTGACCTCAAAGGTCTTGGCATCGTACATTCCAGTCTCCTTGGTCGCCTTCCATGTGGCGTAGGATTCACGGACAGCCACATAGTTGACAGTCGCAGGAACCTCCTTGCCGTCAAGCGCCGGGATGATCACCGTGATCTTGTCACCCTGCTTCATGCCATGGAGATAGTCCTCACGGACATTGAACGTGAACCAGATGTCGTTAAGATCCGTGACACTGGCGACAGGTGCTCCCTGGCCGACCAGTTCACCGACCTTAGGGAACAAAGCGGAGATGATGCCGTCTGAAGGAGATGTCAGGTAAAGTTCTCCAAGATAGGACTCAACCTCCATCAAAGCTCCGTTGGCCTGATCCACCAAGGCCTGAGCCGCAGCCTTGTCCTCAGCCCTCGCTCCGTTGACGGCCATGTCGTACTGGCTCTTGGCAGCCTTTGTCTGGGCGACAGCGGCATCGTACTTGGCCTTTACCTCGTCGTATTTCTGAGCGGCGATCACTTTCTGGTCATAGAGTTTCTGAATCCTGTCGAAAGACTTTTTCATCACGTCTTCCTGAACCAATGCGGTCTGGTAGAGCTCATAGGCTCCGGCGATCTGCTCCTTGCGGGCACCGTTCTGTGCCTTCCTGCTCTGGGCGCTCACCGCGGCCTTGACTGCGTTCGCCTGGGCAAGTTTCGCACGGACCTCCGGAGAGTCGATGAAAGCGACAGTGTCTCCTTTGTGGACCATCTGCCCTTCTTTTACATAAAGCTCTTCGATTCTGCCGGGGACCTTTCCTGAAACCCTATATTCACTGGCCTCAGCCTCGCCTTGGATTGCCAAAGGTTTTGGTTTTGACACGAAATAGCCGATGACTGCGATCAGAAGGATGATCACGATAAGCGCCACAATACCGATAACAAGATTGTAGCTTTTCTTTTCCTTTTCCATAATATTCTTGTTTTTATTATTTGCTTATAACAACCTTATAACAACGATTATTTAACCTGTGCACGATTGTTTCCTTCGGCCTTGTTAAGGTTGGCGGCAAGCATCTGGAGCTCGATCCCCGCGTCAATATATTCAGAATGAGCCTTGAGCCATGCTGTCTGGGCCGCAAGGGCCGTGTTTGTCTCTATCACTCCCTCCTCGAAACCGACTGTGGCGGTACGGAGGTTCTCCTCCGCGCTTGAAAGGTTGTTCTGCGCCATCGTCAGTTTCTCAAGAGCCTCGCCTTCTTGTTTGCGGAGCTGTGTCACCTGCAGATTGATAAGATTTTTGGCATCCTCCAGCTGAGCTCTGTAAAGAGTGGCCTCCGCCTTTGCCTTGCGGGTCTTGCTCAGAGCCTCGAAACCGTGGAAGATAGGGATGTTGACCATCACGCCGGCGTTGAAGAAACCACCCCAATCCTTCTGGAAGCCGTTCTTGAGGTTAGGATTCGTCACTGAATAGCCGGCCATCAATGCGACTTTAGGCATCATGTCAGCTCTCGCCACCCTGACTTTGCCGTCATAGATCTTCGAAGCGAGTTCGAGGCTTCTGGTCTCCGGTCTGTCAGCATAGATCTGCTCAAGATCTTTGCCCGCTCCCATCTGAGGTACAGGAATGTCCGAAAGCTCTTCATCAGCGAGGACGATATCCGAATTGAGATCAATTCCTATTTGTTTGCAAAGCAGCATCTTGGCTAAAGTCAACCCGTTGTCGGACTTCGTTTTGAGCATGTCCGCCTCATTGGCCTTGACCTTTATCTGAAGAGCGTCCGACTCTGTGGCCACCCCTTCCTTGACGGAAAGGTCGACATCGTGCTCCATCTTGTGAAGCAGGTCAGCGTAGGCATCCGCAAGTTTCTTCTTGTTCGCTATGGAGACAATCTGCCAGTAAGCCTGATCAACATCCACTATCACCTGTTGGTACTGCTGGTCGTACTGTGTCTTTGACAGCTCCTCTGCCAATTTGGCAATCCGGTTGGCGGCGACAATCTTGCCTCCGACGAACACGGGCTGCTGAACCGTCACAGCACCTGCGAAAATATTCTGCGTATCCGGATGGAAAGCGTCATCGATTTCCTTACCCAAAGCGTTGATCGTCTGAGACATATCCGTCTGTGAAAGCGCACCGAGGACAGTCTGCCACATCGGGCTTTTCATATACTCTGCGGCAGCCGCAGGATTGGATTTGATCGCGGTCATCAAGCTCTGGCTGAACTCCTGAGCTTGGGTGTGGATCAAAGTGCCCATATTCTGCAACTTCTGGGATGTGGCATCGCTGACCAGGGCTATGTCATTGGCGTTATAGACGTAGGCACCTGTCGCGGAAATATTCGGAAGATAATTGGCGAACGCGATCTTGCGGTCATAACCGGCCATCTCGATCTTGGTTTCCGCCTGTTTCAAGGTCTTGTTGTTCTCCACCGCCATTTCACGGCATTGCTCCAGCGTCAGCGTCTGCTGGGCATTCACCACCACAGGCACAAGAGCCGCAGCGACCAATGTTGAGATTTTGACAATGTACTTGCTCATATTCATAAATTTTTGTTTTCAATTTTACGTCAAGCGGCATACTCCACTACAAATTAACTGCCAAATTCCCCCATTATGATTACCGTTCGGCTTTGATGATTATCAAAAGGTCGAATAATGCGAAATTTTGCAATAACGTAAATATTTTCTAATTTTGTCGTCAGACACTAAAAACATTTTACGGTATGCCTGATTCTTTATTGAATATAGGTCTGAAGCAGATCAGAAAACTCGTCCCTGTCCAGAACGAGCTTCAACTTGGAGACGACTTTTTCATCATGGACGTAAAATACAGCGACAACCTCCAATTTCTGAAATATCCCTGCCGCAGCGATGCCTACATTGCGATTTTCTGCAAATCCGGAGGATTGGACGTTGAGATCAACCTGCGGTCATACTCGATAGGCAAAGGGACGCTCTTTGTCGGAACACCAGGCAACATCATCAAGATCAACAAATCTGACCTAGACAAAGACTGTTCTTTTGAGTTCATTGTCGTAGCTATTTCCAAAGAATATCTTTCCAGCATAAGTTTCGACTTTAAGAAAATTTTTGATGATCGGCTCAAACTACTGACAGAACCTTGCGTTCAGCTGGACGACAGGAACATCGCTTTCTGCACCAAATACTTGGATCTTTTCGGAGAAATCCTCTCCTCGGACGTCGCAAACAAAAGGGAGGCCGTAGGATCACTGATCGCATCACTGTTTTATGTACTTGGCGGCTTAATGGAAAAAAGCGCAGTCAGAACACCGGAAATGTCCGGAACGGCTGTCAACACCAGAGTGAAGCTTATCTTTGAGCATTTTATGGCCCTCGTCACGGAGAATCACACGTCCGAGCGCAATATGGCATTCTACGCCAGTCACTTGGGGCTCACTCCGAAATACTTGTCAAAACTCATCAAGCAAGTAAGCGGCCGTTCGGCGCCTGACTGGATCGACTCCTTTGTCATCCTGGAAGCCAAGAATATGCTCAAATACACTGACGACAGCATCAAGGAGATCGTCTTCAAGCTACACTTCCCTAACCCTTCAGTCTTTTACAAGTTCTTCAAGGCGCATACAGGAATGACACCAAGCGAATACAGGAACGGGTGAAACTTCTCCCGCTTTTTATACAAAAGCGGACGCAGACATACAGCGGAACGGCTTTTTGCGTTAATCTGTAAGCAAATGACAGCGCTTTAGTGAACGATTGTCGCAAAAAATCGTTTTAAAAATTTAACGAAATCCTTTGCATATTCAATAAATCTTAATACCTTTGTCCCTTGGACAGACAAAAGTTCTTTTTGTTGTCTATTTGTTAAGTTCGTTTTATATACAACAGGCCGT
>CAKVBK010000082.1 GCA_934725285.1 uncultured Bacteroidales bacterium
TGGCTGAAAGATACCGGTAGAGAAACTGGCTATCTGTTTCTCAACAGATTCGGGGAACGGATAACGACGAGGGGCATTGCGCAGCAGTTGAAAAACTATGCAGTTAAGTATAAGCTCAACCCCAAAGTCGTTTATCCTCACTCATTCCGCCATAGGTTTGCAAAGAACTTCCTCGAAAAATATAACGACATCGCACTTCTGGCGGATCTGATGGGACACGAAAGCATCGAAACCACAAGAATATATTTACGTAGGACATCAAACGAACAGCAGCAAATCGTTGATAATGTGATAACTTGGTAAAATTCATAAGAGTAATCCTTCAGCCTCTTGATGACTCTGTCCGGTTTGCTGACCGCAAGGGAACCAGCCGGGATGTCCTTGACCACAATGCTGCTGGCGCTGATGGTGCAGCCGTCCCCGATTGTCACACTGGGGAGGATGGTGACGTGGTCGCCGATCCAGCAGTCGTTTCCGATGGTCACAGGTTTGGCCTATTCCTCACGTGTCAACCTTTCTTGTGGATCTGTGCTATAAGTTTTTCATTGGTAATATAGTATGTTATAACTGTACTTTGGTGAAATAATGTTATTTTTGCTCCCGTAATCAACGAGTTGAAGCAATCGAGAAGAGTTTATGATGAAAATCGCCTTCATAGACCTTGAGATAGACGGCAGAGGCAAGATTCTTGACATCGGGGGAGTGAAAGACGGACAACGGTTTCATTCCTCCATACTCAGTGGTTTTATAGAATTCATCTCGGATTGTGATATTCTTTGCGGGCACAATATCATTGATCATGACATCAAGTACCTTGAATCTTTCCTTAAGAAGGAATATGTCCTCGTAGACACTCTGTATCTTTCACCGCTGCTTTTCCCGCTCAAGCCTTATCACAAGCTGCTCAAGGATGACAAAATACTTTCTGATGAGTTGAACAACCCGTTGAGTGACAGCCTGAAGGCTCAATCTCTCTACGGGGATGAGGTGAAGGTGTTCAATGCATTGGACAAGGATTTCCAACAGTTGTACTATGATCTGCTGAACGAAGATATCCACTTTTCCGGATTCTTTAAAAGCATTGGATATGTTCCTTCAAGGAGACCGTTCTTTTTCCGGAAATCCGCGTCGGACCTTATCCGTGTGCTGTTGAGAGGCAAAATCTGTGAGCATGCCGATGTCGAGTCTTTTGTCGGGGATCACAAGATTGAATGTGCCTATGCGGTGGCTTTGATAGGCACAGACGACAGGAACTCCATAACACCAGCATGGATTCTGCACAACTACCCTGGTGTCGAGAACATTGTCAGGGACCTCCGCGCCGTCAACTGTGGAGATTCCAGGTGTAAGTATTGCTCGCAAAAACTGAATGCTGAATATTCATTGAAAAGATGGTTCGGCTACGATCATTTCAGGACTTTTGGAGGAGAACCTTTGCAGGAGAACGCTGCCAAGGCTGCGATCGGAGGGGAATCCTTGCTTGCGATATTCCCGACAGGAGGAGGAAAGTCACTGACATTCCAGCTGCCGGCGTTGATGGCTGGGGAGACTGTCAGAGGACTGACCGTGGTGATCTCACCGCTCCAGTCCCTGATGAAGGATCAGGTGGAGAATCTTGAAAAGAAGGGAATATCGGAAGCGTTGTATATCAACGGTTTGCTCTCTCCGATAGAACGCCGCAACGCTTTGGAGCGGGTCGAATCCGGTGAGGCCTCTCTGCTATACATTGCGCCTGAGCAGCTTCGTTCCAAGACCATTGAAAAGGTCCTTATGTCCAGAACCGTGGTCAGAATCGTGATAGACGAGGCGCATTGCTTCTCCGCATGGGGACAGGACTTTCGGATTGAATATATGTTCATAGGGGAGTTCATCAAGAATCTTCAGTATAGCAAGGGAATAGGCACACCGATTCCGGTATCATGCTTCACTGCGACGGCTAAACCTAAGGTCATCAGCGATATATGTGACTATTTCAGGGATCGCTTGAATATCACCTTGAAGCGTTTCACGACAGATGTGGCGCGCACCAACCTGCGCTATACAGTCTTGTTCAGGGCTACAGATGAGGACAAGTATCAGACTCTCAGGAATCTGCTTGACGGTACCAAATGCCCGGCGATTGTTTATGTCACCAGAACCAAGGCCGCGGAGAAAATTGCTGAACGGCTTTGCAAAGACGGATTGGATGCCAAGGCATTCCACGGTCAGATGGAGGTGGGCTCGAAGGTCAAGGCTCAGGATGATTTCATGAGCGATAAGATCAGGGTCATCGTGGCGACATCCGCGTTCGGAATGGGAGTGGACAAGAGTGATGTCGGCCTTGTGGTGCACTACGAGATTTCCGACTCGCTGGAAAATTATATTCAGGAAGCGGGAAGGGCAGGGCGTGATGTAAACTCTCGGGCGGATTGCTACGTCCTTTACAATGACGATGACCTTAACAAGCATTTCATCCTTCTGAATCAGACGAAGCTTACATTGAGTGAGATCAATCAGGTCTGGAGCGCTGTGAAGAAACTGACGGCGAAGCACGATACTATTCACATATCCGCTTTGGAAATCGCTCGGAAAGCCGGTTGGGAGGAAATCCGGGACGTGGAGACAAAAGTCAAAAGCGCGATCGCCGCCCTGGAGACAGCCGGCTATCTGAGACGAGGAATGAACAGCCCGAGGATATTCGCGACAAGCATAGTTCCAAGGAATATGGATGAGGCGTCTGAGCGGATAGAAAGATGTCCGGATTTCACCGAAGATGACAAGCTGGATGCCAGAAGGATCATCAAGTCCTTGATCTCGGAGCGCAGCCGCTCGCGTGCCGGAACTGCCGAGGCTGAATCCCGCGTTGATTATCTTTCGGACATGCTTGGCATCGAGACCCGCAAGGTGATCAGCATTGTAGAGAGGATGCGCGTCGCCGGAATCCTTGCGAAGGACGATGACATGACCGCTTACCTCCGGCTTCGTCAACTCAAGAAATTCAACTATTATGTCCAGTTGGAAAAATTTCTTGTGCAGGCAATCATCGGAGAATGTGACAAGTTCAGTCTGAAGGAAATCAATGAGAAAGCAATCGAATCCGGAATCTCAAAATCCACTGTGAGGGACATCCGTACCATATTGTTTTTCTGGACGATAAGGCACTATGTCGAAAAACGCTCTGTCACCGATGATTATATTCAGATTACACCTGAGGTGTCGGCCACGGATCTCGAAAGACAACTTTCCGCACGTAACTCCGTGGCGTCATTCGTTGTCGATCGTTTCAAGAACAGCGGCACGGAAGAGGACGGAGAGGTCAAGGTCGGTTTCTCTCTCGCCGGACTTGTCGGTGATTACAACGACAGCAACCTTTTTCCGGAGAAAGCCGATGTCGGAATTGCGGAAGAGGCTCTCCTGTTCCTCGCCAAGACCGGGATCCTGAATCTGGAAGGAGGCTTTATGGTCTTGTATAACAAGTTGCAGATCGAACGGCTCAAAGACAGCAAATGCCGTTACAAAAAAGACGACTACCACGATCTGGACGATTTCTACAAGCAGAGGATCAGGCAGATCCACATCATAGGAAAGTATGCGAATATGATGGTGTCCGACAAAAAGCGGGCGATGGAATATATCCATGACTACTTCGTGCTGGATTTCAAAACCTTCATCAAGAAATATTTCGACTCTAAGGAGGCGAAAAGGATAGACCGGAACATAAGCGATAAAAAGTACGATGAACTGTTCGGCAGCCTGACCGGAACACAGTCAGACATAATCAATGACAGCGAGTCAAGGTTCATTGTTGTGCCGGCAGGGCCGGGAAGCGGCAAGACCTATGTCCTTGTCCGCAAATTGGCATCGCTGATCCTCTTGGAGGATGTCAAGTCGGAGCAGCTTTTGATGCTGACATTCTCAAGGGCCGCGGCTGTCGAGTTCAAGAAGAGGCTCAGGGATCTTATCGGCAACGCCGCTGAATATGTAGAGATCAAGACTTTTCATTCATATTCATTTGATATTCTTGGAAGGAAGGGGGCGGTCGAAGGGTCTGAGCATATTGTCTCCGATGCTGTCGAGGAGATCCGTTCCGGCCGGGTGGAAAGAAGCCGGATAACCAAGTCGATTCTTGTTATTGATGAAGCTCAGGATCTTGGCGGACATGAGTTCGCGCTGGTTAAGGAGCTTATCCGCTGCAATGAGGACATGAGGGTCATAGCCGTCGGAGACGATGACCAGAATATCTACGAGTTCCGTGGCTCGGACTCCGGGAATATGAAATCCTTGATCACTGAATATGGCGCCTCGGTGTATGATATGCTTGAGAACTTCAGAAGCTCAAAGGCGGTCATTTCCTTGGCAAACTCCTATGTCAAAGGAATATCCGGCCGTCTCAAGTCCGCACCGATCGTAGGCAAAAGGGATGAGCCCGGGCGCGTGCGTCTGGTCAGGCATACAACAGCGGATTACGAGCAAGCCATTGTCAATGAGATCCTTTGCGACAGGCTTCCCGGTACAGTCTGCGTGCTTGCCGCCACTAATGACGATGCGTTGATAATCTCGGCTTTGCTGAATAAATCCGGACGGAAAGCTCGCCTTGTCCAATCCAGAGAAGGTTTTCAGTTGTCAGACCTTGCTGAATTCAGAACTTTTCTTGAGGCTGTGCGGAAATATGATGTAGCTTGTGTCGACAACGCAAAATGGTCTGAAGCCGCTGATTCAGTGCGTGTACTCTTCCAAGACAGCTTATGTCTCGATCTGCTTGATAACTGTCTGACCGCATTCAATGAGGAATATCCTGACCGCAAGTATGTCTCTGATTTCGAGAACTTCCTGTTGGAGTCCCAGCTGGAGGATTTCACAAGATCCAAGGGGTCAGAGGTGGTGGTCTCCACAATCCACAAAGCGAAAGGCTGTGAATATGACAACGTGTACATCTCATTGAAGGGAATCCGTGATGTCACTGACAGGGAACGCCGGATGGTCTATGTCGGGATGACTCGGGCCAAGAACAATCTCTCGGTGCATTTTGATAGCGGGAATATATTCACAGATGTCGCCTCCAGGGCTGTGATGGTCTGTGACAGTTCTGTTTATGGAGCTCCAGAAGAGGTTCTGATGCAGCTATGCCATCGGGATGTCGTGCTTGATATGTTCAAGGGCAACCAGGCTCTGCTGAAATGGCTTCACTCGGGCACTGCCCTTGGGCTTGATGGCGATTATCTTACTGTTGAGGCCGGAGGACACCGCGTGAAGGTTTTGAAATTCTCGTCTTTGTTTCGTGATAAGCTTGCGAAAATGGAATCCAAAGGATATGTCCCGGTCGAGGCCAAGGTCAGATTCCAGACGTTTTGGCGTTATGACGAACCAGCCGATGGACGTGTGGACCCTATCCGTCGTGAGACAATGATCATTCTGCCCGACTTGCTTCTCCGTAAGCTATAAAAATAGACAAGCGTGCAGTTTGTTTTATTTTAAGCGGCACTCTGGCTTATTAAGGTGACTAAAATATCAGCGCGGATGTGGGAGCCGCTCAGCAATGAGCTACGTGAAGATATGTCCAAACGGTGCATTCAGAAGAGCACGGTGAAGACGATGGCCGCGAAGGCGGCGCCGGCGATAGGGCCGAGGACCGGGATCCAGCTGTAGGACCAGCCGCTGTCGCGCTTGGGACTCTTCATCGGGAGGATGGCGTGGGCGATTCTCGGGGCAAGGTCTCTGGCTGGGTTGATCGCATAGCCGGTCGCTCCGCCGAGGGACATTCCGATGGCCATTATCAGCATGGTGACCGGGAAAGCTCCGACTGTGCCGAGGCCGATGTCGGCAGAGTTGCCGGGAGCGGAAAACATCAGGATGCAGAGCACCAGAAGCCATGTTCCGACGAACTCGCAGAAGAAGTTCCTGCCGGGATTGTGGATCGCTGGCATTGTGCAGAACGTCCCGAGTTTTGTGTCCGGATCCTCGGTCGCGTCATAGTGATCCTTGTAGAAAGCCCACACGAGGGCGGCTCCGAAAAATCCGCCGAGCATCTGGGCTATGATGTAGCCGGGAACCAAGGACCATGAGAAAGAACCGGCAACGGCGAGACCTATAGAGACGGCAGGGTTTAGGTGAGCCCCCGAATATGGACCGGCAATGAACACACCACACATGACCGCGAAGCCCCAGGCCATTGTGACTACCGTCCATCCCGCCCCTTTGCCTTTTGATTTTTCGAGACTTGTGCATGCGCAGACACCGTCGCCCAAAAGAATGAGAACAAGAGTGCCGAGAAACTCGGCGAGATAAGGATTCATATTCGTTAATTATTTTATTTCTTCGTGAGTGTCCTGCTGATTGCTTCCGCCCAACCTGCTTTGGCGGCTTTGACGGTGGCTTCGTCCATTGATGGGGTGAAGACACGGTCTGACTGCCATTGTTTCTTCACATCGTCAATGCTCTCCCAGAAGCCGACGGCGAGGCCTGCGAGATAGGCTGCTCCAAGTGCGGTGGTCTCCGTGACTTTAGGCCGGATGACTTTGGCTCCGAGAATGTCGGACTGGAACTGCATCATCAGATTGTTCCGGGACGCTCCGCCGTCAACCTTGAGCTCGCCCAGATGGATGCCGGCGTCCTTCTCCATAGCTGCCACGATGTCCATTGTCTGGAAAGCGATGCCTTCGAGGGCGGCCCTTGCGATGTGCGCGGCTTTAGTGCCACGGGTGATTCCGAATATGCTGCCTTGGGCATGCGGATCCCAATACGGGGCTCCCAGGCCGGTCAAAGCAGGGACCAAGTACACACCACCGTTATCGGGCACAGATGCGGCCAAGGCCTCTACCTCCGAGGAACTCTTGATTATCCCGAGCCCGTCGCGAAGCCACTGAACCACGGAGCCGGCCACGAAAATCGATCCCTCCAAAGCGTAGTTGACCTTGTCTCCGATCTTCCAAGCGATGGTCGCCAAAAGGTTGTTATGTGACATTATCGGCTTCTCTCCGGTGTTCATCAAAAGGAAGCATCCTGTTCCATAAGTGTTTTTGACAGAGCCTGGTTCGGTGCACATCTGGCCGAACAGAGCTGCCTGTTGGTCTCCGGCGATGCCGGTCACCGGCACTTCTCCACCGAGCAGGCTGGTCTGGCCGTAGATTTCGGAGGAAGACTTCACCTGAGGCATCATCGAGAGCGGAATGTTCAGAATGTCAAGGAGTTCCTCGTCCCATTGGAGGGTGTTGATGTTGAACAGCATCGTGCGGGATGCGTTGCTTACATCGGTGACGTGTTCGTGGCCACCGGTCAGATTCCACACGAGCCAGCTGTCAACGGTTCCGAAGCGCAGCTTGCCTTGCTCCGCGCGCTCTCTGGCGCCCGGCACATTATCCAGAATCCAGCGGATTTTCGTTCCGGAGAAATAAGCGTCAATGATCAGACCGGTCTTCTTGCGGATCAGCTCCGTCATCCCGGCGGCCTTGAGGGAATCACAGAAATCAGAAGTCCTTCTGTCCTGCCATACGATTGCATGGCAGACCGGCTTGCCGGTCTCCGCGTCCCAGACAATTGTGGTCTCGCGCTGGTTGGTTATTCCGATCGCGGCGATGTCCGATCCTCCAAGTCCCAGCGACGCCACGGCTTCCGTCATGACCGCATATTCCGAAGACCAGATGTCCATCGGGTCGTGCTCCACCAGCCCCGGCTTGGGAAAATGTTGGGTGAACTCTTTCTGACACACGGCCTTGGCTTCCCCTTTCCTGTTGAAGACGATGGCTCTTGACGAGCTTGTGCCCTGATCAAGGGCAAGAATATATTCTTTCATATTCAAAAATTTATGAATATAAATGTGTTAGAAATATGATGGTTTATGCCGCCCAAATGCGACCGGGCAAACTAAGGAATAACCCCGCTTGCCCGAACAAAAATAAGTAAATTCTCAAATAACTCCAAGGGCAGAACCAATTACTGACTTTTCCGTCGGATGACGGCGAGGTAGGTGAGCAGGATGACGTTCATCATCAACGCATAGACTATTGCGGGAATGGCCATCTCGCCATTGTTGAAGACTTGAGGTGAAACGGCCATGGCAATTGCCTGTGCGGCGTTCTGCATGCCTACTTCAATCACGATTGTCCGTTTTGATGATTTGTCGAGCCTGAACATTCCGGCGAGAATGGCTCCGCATCCCAT
>CAKVBK010000083.1 GCA_934725285.1 uncultured Bacteroidales bacterium
TTTTGGCGAACACCTTCTTGCCGACAAGTTCGGGGCCATATTCATTCATCACATCGGTCAGGCTTTTGCCTGCGAGGGAACCATTGGCAATGGTCGAGACATGCCCCGGGACAGCCGAGATCTCCCAGCTTTCCCCGATGTGATGCTGCTTTGTCTTTATGCCCTTGAACGGGGCGATCTTTTCTCCGCCCCACACCATTTCACGGAGATAGGGCTCAAATTTCAGAGGGTACATATTCGTTAAGTTCCTTATGCTTATTTCTTGTCCAATTCGGTGAGGGCGAACGCATAGGCTCCGAGCGAGATCGCCTTGCTGGCGCCGATCTTCGAACGCATCACGCCGACACGTTTCTGCGGGTCGTAAATCACCTCACGGTCGCTGCCGTAGACCTTCAAGGAACGAGCCTCGCCACGGGCAAACTGGTCAAACTCTGCCGGGTCGTCAAGGTTGTAGACCTTCATTTGAACACGGTTCAGTTCCTCGCCGGTGAGTTGATGCATCTTGCCGCGCATGGTGCGTAATATCCCGGGCATCAGATACTTGTAGTTGTTCATCACACCGCCCCCGATCACAATCAGACCATCGATCAGGGTAACGGCTGTCGCCATCGCGTCTCCCGCGACCTCGCCCATCTTGTCGAACGCCTTGATCGCGGCCTCACGGTCGCCAGGCCTCTTGCCCTCGCATATCTCGGCGATGTCCTTCGGTTCAAGACCATGGTCCGGATTGCCGGTCAGTTCACCGTAAACTCTCTTCACGGCGCGTATCGACGCCCCGTCTTCAACGATGATGTCCGGCATGTCAGGATGCTTGAGGCAGAAGGTCTCCACGCAGGAGTTGTCGCCTCTGTTAAGTTCACCGTTGATCACTGTGCCTATTCCCAGACCGGTGCCGAAGGTGTAGCCGATGAGGTTGTGGTAACGCTTGGAACTTCCAGCCTTTGCGAGTCTCTCATTCACCTCCGGAAGCACACCACCGAGGGCCTCACCGTAGGCGTAAAGGTCTCCGTCGTTGTTGATGAAGACCGGAATCCCGAATGTGTCCTCAAGGAACGGTCCGAGAGCGACTCCGTCACGGAATGACGGGAAATTAGGAAGGTAGCCGCCGATGATGCCGTCAGGGTAGTCGGCAGGGCCAGGGAAACAGAAGCTTATGGCCACAGGTTTCGCCTCACCCAACTCCTCTTTGATCTTTGTGAAGCCCGTCACCATCGTGCCGAGGCAACGGTCAAGATTGTCAGCGTTGGACGGAAGCGTGATAGGTTCGCAGCAGAACTCGCCGCCTTTCATAGCGCCGAAGACCATGTTGGTGCCGCCGGCGTCGAGGGTCATGACGATTCTGCTGTCTTTTCTGATGTCAGGCATATTCTTGAGTGTTAAATTATTGTCGTGTCAGTGCCTGATTATGAATATTCATAGATTATGACTTTCGCGGAAGTCAAACTTGAATATTCAAAAAATCAAGCCACTTTCGCTGCAAAGATAATCATTATCTATCTTTCGGGCTCATCGTTTGCAGGGAAAATTCGTACCTTTGTACCATTAATATATTCGTAATGCAGAAAAAAAGAAATCGCCAGGGTGGCGAGAAAGGCGGCGGAAAGGGCCGCGACAGGAGATTCGGCTCCAGACAGAAGACGAAAAGAGTGCTGGAGGAGGTAACCGGTAAAGTTCAGATGACAAGGGACGGCTATGTCTTCGTGATCATTGAAGGAGAGCCGGACAACGATGTGTTCGTCAAGGCGTCCAAAACCCGAGGAGCGTTGAACGGAGACATTGTGAAATGTGCGGTGACAAGTGAGAAAAAGGGAGCCTCCGCTGAGGCCGGAAAAGGCGGACGTGGCAGAAAGGATGCGGCCAAACGCCGTGAGGGTGAGATCATTGAGATAGTAGAGCGCAGCCACAAGCCGTTCGTCGGTGTGCTGCATATTGTCGGAAGGCAGGCGTGGGTGCTGATGCAGTCCAGGAATATGCCGTACGACATCAGCATAGATTTCGACACCCTTCCGGAGGGCGCGAAAAGAGGAATGAAAGTGGCGGCTCTGGTCGACGGATGGGACAAGGGCGAGCCGACTCCGAAAGGCCACATCGTGGATGTGCTGGGAATGCCGGGAGAGAACGACACGGAGATGCACGCCATCCTCGCTGAATATGCACTGCCGTACAGGTTCGAGCCGGAGGTGGAGAACGCCGCCGACCAGATTTCGGACAAGATCACGGAACAGGACATCAAGGAACGTCGTGACTTCCGCGACACGCTGACATTCACGATTGACCCCACGGACGCCAAGGACTTTGATGACGCTTTGTCGTTTAAGAAACTGGACAACGGCAACTACGAGATCGGAATCCACATCGCCGACGTGTCCCACTATGTGCTTCCTGGCACGATTGTCGACAAGGAGGCTCAGGAGCGAGGCACGTCTGTTTATCTGGTTGACAGAACAGTCCCTATGCTCCCGGAGAAACTCTGCAACAAGCTTTGCTCTCTCCGTCCTAACGAAGAGAAGCTGACTTTCTCGGTGGTGGTCGAGATGACACCTCGCGGAAAAATCGAGAGCCGTTGGTTCGGCCGTACTGCCATCTGCTCGGACTATCGTTTCGACTACGACGGAGCCCAGCAGATCATCGAGAGCGACGGCAAGGAGCCTGCGGATCCGGCGATCGGCCAGGACATCAGAGAGGCCATCGTGACACTCAACAAACTTGCCTCAATACTACGCAAACGGCGTTTCGCCGCCGGGGCCATCAGCTTCGAGCGCCCTGAGATGAAGGTCGAGGTCGATGCCACGGGCAAGCCGGTCAGAGTCTACGAGAAGATCACCAAGGAGGCCAACTGGCTGATAGAGGAGTTCATGCTTCTCGCCAACCGCTCCGTGGCCGAGTTCATCGCGACATCCGGCAAGATGGACGGCAAGGCGGACAAGAAGGCCAAGACATTCGTCTACCGTGTGCACGGCGAGCCGAACACCGACAAGATCGCGAGCCTCGGGCAGTTCGTCAGCAACTTCGGATTCAAGTTCGGGCCGAGCGGCAACGGACGCGAGATAGCCAAGTCACTGAACACCCTCTTGGCAGAGGCCAAAGGCACTCCTGAGTGCGACGCCTTCCAGATGATAGCCCTCCGCTCGATGGCGAAGGCGATCTACACCACCGACAACATCGGCCACTACGGCCTCGCGTTCAAGTTCTACACGCACTTCACCTCACCTATCCGCCGCTACCCTGACACAATGGTACACAGGCTGTTGGCCCTCTACCTCGACAATGCGGAGAGCCAGAACAAGGAATATTACGAAGCCCAGTGCCAGCATGCCTCCGAGCGTGAGCAGATCGCGGCCAATGCCGAGCGCGACAGCATCAAGTACAAGCTAATCGAGTTCATGCAGGACAAGATCGGCAATGAATATGAAGGTAATATCTCCGGCCTGACCGAATGGGGAATGTATGTGGAGATCAAGCCGACGATGATCGAGGGCATGGTAGCCCTCCGCGACGTGAAGTCCGACTTCTTCGAGTTCGACGAGCAGAACTACCTCATCAGGGGCCGCCGCACCGGCAAGATCTTCCGTCTCGGAGATCCGGTGAAGATCCGTGTCAAGGCCGCCAATCTGGAGCAAAGGCTGCTGGACTACGAACTGGTCGATGCCTCCATCGACGGAAATGACACGAAGACTTCCGCCAAAGGTTCACGCCGTGGAAAAAACAAAGAAGACGTGAGGGCCGCTCAGGCCAATGGAGCAAACTATGCTGAAGGCATCGAAGGCGAGCCTAACGACGGATCCGCCAATGGAAAGCGCAAGCCTTTTTATGCCGCCGTCGCTCACAACGACAGCCAGCCGCAGCGCAAATCCTCCAAGGACAAAGGCCGTCCCCGCAAGAAGTTCGGCCCGAAGTCTTCCCGAAACGAAAAGAAGAAAGCCAGATAGTTCTTTGGCTTAGTACATAGCAATCTCAAAAAGTGGCCGCACGTGACGGTCACTTTTTTGTCTGTTGGAAGTCCTGTTGGCCGGACGAAATGTAGAAACCATACACTTTGCCCGGCCTGATCACAATCCACAGGACGAACAGCGCTAAGGAAGCAGGTGATGGCGAGAATCTTACAAAAGACTTTCAGCCCTATATCGAGCATGCACCGACATAAGCCAGATATATCTGAAAAACTCAAAGACAATTGTACAAGATTTTCACGGGAATGTGCCTTCCATGCGATTCTGTCGGGCTTTGAGCTGAAGGCATTTCGTAAATCCTCAACCCCTCAATAAGATCTCGCCCATACTCACACCCTGACGTGAGTCGCTGCCACCATGTTCATGTTCGACATGATCTTATTTCGGGTGCGGAAGAGGCTGTTTTGCACCCAAAGTGACTTTCTGATTGGTTTCGGGGTGCGAAAAGCCGACTCTCGCACCCCGAGGTATAACCAAGTACCCTCTCCGAATATCCTGTTGTTTATGTGAGAAAAACGGAAACGTCCTTGAAACGTCATTTGCTCTTGGAATGTCCAAGCCATTCAAGGCCAACGACAAGGGCAGCTCCTACCAACATCCAGACAATCGCGGAGACGATCTGGGGATCAATCGTTGAGGCAAGGTTAAAGCCAGACTCCACCAAAGCCTGGACTCCGGCCTGAGCCTGCACTGTGGTCTGCCCTCCACGCATAAGCTGGGCTGTCAGCACACTGACCTTGTCACTCCACGGCCAGACCTTGACAAGAGAGCCAAGCGTGAATCCGATCAGTGTTATCAGTGTCGGCCTTTCGTAATGCGCTATCAGCCAGTGCAGGAACTTCGAGAACGCTGCGAGGCCAAGGACGCAACCGATTCCGAACAGAATGAGCACCGGCCAGTTAAGCTCGCTGATGGCGGACATGATATATTCATACTTGCCGAGAAGAACCAGAATGAAACTGCCGGAGATGCCCGGAAGGATCATCGTGCAGATCGCTATCGCGCCGCAGGCCATGATGAACCAAGAGGCGTCAGTGGTCTGCGTCGGGGAGAGCATACAGATCACCGCTCCGAGGAAGATGCCGGACAGCAGCCAAAGTCCGTCAGTGATTTTCCACTTTTTGATCTCGCAAAGCATGTAGATGCCAGAGACAACAATCAGTCCGAAGAAGAACGCCCAAGTCTGAATCGGATGATACGCAAGCACATACTCCATCAGTTTGGCGAGCGAGAACACACTCACGATCACGCCGGCGCCCAGCCAAAGCATGAAGGTTCCATGAATATTCTTCCAGAAATCTTTGACCTTTCCTTGAAACAGCAGTGTCCATGAAGACACTGAAAGCAAGGCGTTCAAAGCCTCGATCAATTCATTGAATATTCCGGTAAGCAGGGCGATGGTCCCACCGGACACGCCGGGAATGACGTTAGCCGCCCCCATCGCAAAACCTTTCATGGCGACGACGGCGTTTTTCACAACATTTGTCATAGGGAGTGAATATTATTGAATCTTAGTCAGATAACTTTTGATGACAGTAAAGCTGTCCATCTGCGAGATCTCCTTCCCGGCCGGATCGCTGATGACGAGGTCGAAAAGGTTGCCAGACATCTGCGCGCGACCTATCTTGAAGCGCGCCTTGGAGGTGCGGGCCATATATTCAATAGCGAAGTCGGGATTCTTGACCAGCGAGATGAAAAGGTCCGGAGCCTGCTCTTCCAAGACATTGAGCTTATAGCGGGAAGGCCTTCCGATCCAATCCAGATCCTTTTTTGTGATGGTCGTCTGGATGCTGGTGATCAGACGGTCCTCGCTGCCGATCTTCCTGAAGTCCTGAAAGAATACGCTTCCTTTGATGTTGTGTGACCTGAAGAAATTCATTATCGCTGTCTTGCATGCGTCAAACGAAGGTTCTTCAACATCTATGATGGCGACGTACGAGCGTATTCCGCTGAGAGGCACAATTCCTGTCGGGACCGTGCTCGAATTCTTCCGAAGACTTCTCTTCCTGAAAAAGCTCTTTATAAAATCAAACATAATCTACTGGTTTACAGAGGCTATCAGCTCCCGGATCTCACGCTTCGCATCCTTCCATCTCGGGACATCGATCTTGGTGCCGATAACTTCGACGACCTTCGCAGCAATTATTGAGCCGACTTCTCCGCAAACTTTCAACGGCATTCCCAAAGAGTGCGCATAGAGGAATCCGGCGGCGTAGGTGTCGCCTGCCCCGGTGGCGTCGATCGTGGCCGCCGGCCAGGCTTCTATGTAGTGATATTCATCGCCTTGCTTTACCATCGAACCATCCTTTCCCACCTTCACGACGGCTATCTCGCACTGGCTGGCAAGTGTGTCAAGAGCCTCCCGAGGCTCCTGCTTCGTGAATGCCCTTGCCTCGGTCTCGTTGGCGAAAACGATGTCCACATACCTGTCGACCAGATTGTGGAAGAACGCCTCGTTTGATTCGACCACATTGTAGGACGCCATGTCGATGGAGATCTTGCATCCGGCCTCCTTGGCCATCTGCACAGCCTTGCGGATAAGATCTTGATTCTGCACGAGATAGCCCTCGATATGGAAGTAATCGTAGCCTTGGAAATATTCAGGCTTCAGATCCTCGGGAACCATTTCGAGCGCAGCCCCCATATAGTCGGCAAAAGTTCTCTCGGAGTTCGCTCCCGTGATGAAGCACATCGCGCGGCCGGAACCTTTCGTACCTGTCAGGAGGGTGGTCTTCACTCCGTACTGCTCAAGCGTGCTTTTGTACAGGTGCCCCAACTCATCGTTGCCGATCTTCCCGATGAAACCCGAAGGCATCCCGAATATGGAGGTGCATGTGATCGTGTTGGCCGCCGATCCGCCGGGGACGTACTTCACACCGAACTCCTTCAGTTTTGACCAGATGCGGTCACCGGTCTCAAGGTCCACGTGCTGCATGCTTCCCGGAGGAAGGTGGTACTCGCGGAGCATTGTCTCGTCAGGAAAGACGGCCAGAATGTCCGTGAGCGCGTTGCCTATTCCTAAAATTGATTTCATATCTTTAGATTTTGATAAACATAGAGTGCCAAATCACAAAGTTAAGGAATATTTGATTAAATTTGTAAGCTATGAACAATAAGGCCGGGAATATTCTTAAATATGGAGTCTCCATCGCGTTTGCGGCGGTGCTTCTGTATTTTTCTTTCCGAGGGGTGAACTGGAGCGATTTTCTGGAGGGTTTGAAGGCCTGCCGTTGGGAATTTGTCATCCTTTCCATGCTGTTTGGCGTGCTGGCCTTTTACTTGAGAGCTCTCCGCTGGCGGGAACTCCTTCTGCCGATCGACCGGACAACATCCCGCCTCACATGTTTCAACGCCATAAACATCAGCTATCTGGTGAATCTCGCCCTGCCGCGTGTGGGAGAGTTTGTGCGCTGCGGCTACATCACGGCCCATTCACAGAGAGATCCGAAGGAACGGAATCACCGCCTCGCTTCATACGACAAAGTCCTCGGAACCGCCGCCTTGGAACGTTCGGTGGATATGCTTGCCATGGTCACCGTGCTCGCCGTGTTCCTGCTTTTCACATGGAGACGCTTCGGCGGGTTCTTCTCTGAGAAGATCTTGGGAGCGGCTTCCGGAAGCCTCAGCGTCGGCAAGATCATCGCCCTTGTCGCCGGGGCTCTCGCAGCAATTGCCGCCATATCGTGCGCAATCCTTTTCGCAGATAAATGGAAGCCTCTTGCCAAAGTCCGCGATTTCTGCAAAGGCATTTGGGCCGGCTTCCTCAGCTGCCTCAAGATGAAAGGGGCATGGAAATTCCTCCTCCTGACTCTGGGAATATGGGGCTGCTACTGGATGATGAGCGCCACGATTCTCTGGTCTCTCCAAGGAATATCTCCGGACACCGTCAGCCCGGAGCTCGCTACGGCTGTAGGGACTTTGCAGACCTTGAATATGACCGATGCAATGTTCCTGATGATAGCGGGAAGCCTGTCTTCGGTCGTTCCGGTACCAGGAGGTTTCGGAGCGTTCCATTTCATAGTTTCCTCCGCGATTTCCTACGTCTACGGCATCCCGATGCAGTTCGGGATGATCTTCGCGACCCTCTCGCACGAGTCCCAGGCCGTGAACCAGATCCTGTGGGGAGGCATCTCCTTGGCAAGTGAATCTTTACGAACAACAAATAATTAATA
>CAKVBK010000084.1 GCA_934725285.1 uncultured Bacteroidales bacterium
AACATGATCACGATCAACGGCCAGAAGATGGGCAAGTCTCTGGGCAACTTCATCACCCTGCCTCAGCTTTTCAGCGGAAAGCACGAGAAACTCGCTCAGGCATATTCCCCGATGACAGTCCGCTTCTTCATCCTTCAGGCTCACTACCGCAGCACGCTGGATTTCAGCAACGAGGCACTTCAGGCGGCAGAGAAAGGACTGAAGAGGGTGATGCAGGCAGCGAAGGATCTTCGCGCGCTGGCTTCGGCGGCCGGGATCACCGACAGCGAGAAAGGAACGGAAGGAGATCCTGTGAATGCGATGCAGTACGGAGAGTTCATCACCGCCACGGCGCCTGACACATGCCCAGCCACTTCCGAGGAGGTCAAAGGAATATTCAATGCTGTCTATGATGCGCTTTGCGATGACCTCAACACACCTATAGCGTTGTCTCACATCTTCGATGCGGTGCGGCTCATCAACTCGGCCAAGGCCGGAGAACTAAAACTCAGCAAGGGTGATCTGGAGACTCTGCTTCAGCTTTTTGATGACATCGTGTTCGGTGTCCTCGGTCTCAAGGACGAGGCCGCCGCGGAATCCGGAAAAGGACAGGAGATCGTCTCTGGTCTTATGAATATGGTGCTGGAGGAACGTGCAAAAGCCAAGGCGGCCAAAGACTGGGCTGCAAGTGACGCCATCCGTGACCATCTCAAAGCCCTTGGCATCACCGTGAAGGACACCAAGGACGGGGCTGAGTGGACTATCCAATGATTGCCGCGATAGATAACATCCTCATTATCAAAAGAATAGCAAATCGCCTTTGGTCGGAAACGACCAAAGGCGATTTGCTTTATACCCTATTTTCAAGAAATTACGTCCTAACGTTTTCGGCCGCCTTGGCTGCGCGAGCGGCCTCAAGGGCAGCATGCTCGGCTTTGGCCCGCTCGACGGAGACAGATTTCTTCAGGACGAAGCCGGAGCCAAGGTACTTGGTGCGTACATCCTCATCAGCGGCAAGGGATTCAGGGGTGCCCTGCTGGAGGATAGTGCCTTCATAGAGCAGGTAGGCGCGGTCGGTGATCGCAAGGGTCTCGCCGACATTGTGATCAGTGATTATGACACCGATATCCTTGTACTTGAGTTTGGCGATGATGAACTGTATGTCCTCCACAGCAATCGGGTCTACCCCGGCGAAAGGTTCGTCAAGCAGGATAAATTTCGGATCTATGGCAAGGGCGCGGGCAATCTCGCAGCGGCGCCTCTCACCTCCCGAAAGTTGGATTCCAAGGCTCTTGCGGACCTTGGAAAGGTTGAATTCATTGATCAGATCCTCAAGTCGTTCATGCCTCTCAGCCTTGGACATATCCGACATCTCCATCACTGACATGATGTTGTCCTCGACAGACATCTTGCGAAAGACCGAGGCCTCCTGCGGCAAGTAGCCGACTCCTTTCTGAGCCCTTTTGTACATAGGAAGCTCGGTGATGTCCTCATCATCAAGGAACACACGGCCACCGTTCGGGACAATCTGTCCGGTGATCATATAGAAACTGGTAGTCTTCCCAGCCCCGTTCGGGCCAAGGAATCCAACTATCTCACCTTGGTTAATCTCCATCGAAACGCCTTTCACAACGGTTCTGATGCCATATTTCTTGACGAGGTTCTCGCAATGAAGTTTCATCTTGTCTAAAATCTAATTGTCTATCATTATTTTGTCTCAAGTCCGAAATCCTTGATCAGGTTCTGGACTTCCCCGTTCCGGCCCATCAGGGCAGTGGCTTTCTCCTGGTCGGTATATGGCTGAACACCCTTGTCCTCCATCGGAACAACACCGACCTCAAGACGGAGTTTTGAGGATCCGACCTTCTTCTGCAAATTTCCTTCCAGATCCATAAGCCTGTTCGCCCGGATCCATTTCTCCTGAGCATCATTGCTGACCTTGAACGTCAACACTTTGCAACCGTCTTTCATCTCGACGCCTACCTGAGCGTTCTGAAGAGTGTTGGCCAGACGTGGGCTTGAGGCATACTCAGCCGGAACTGTCTTCCATGCCTCAAGAAGAGTCGTGTCATCAGGGATGGCTTCCTCAATCGTCACCGCCTTCTTCTCTACTTTCTTTGTCTCTTCCTCATTGATTATTGAATTGAGGGACAGCGCAGCGCCCGTCTTCGCAGGTTTTCTTCTCGCCCGCGGAGCCGGGGTCTCAGCCGCAACAGCCGTAGAGCCGGGACCCGGTCCGGACTCAGAACCATCGGTCATCGACTCATCCCTTTCGGCAGAGTCTGCCGAAGCGGCGGTATGAATAGAAGCTGTCTCCACTGAAGGCACGGCTACCACGACGGCAGGCTCAGGACTCTGACGGACCAAAGGCTCAGTAGCAGATTCTGCCACATGCCGAACCGGCTTGGACTCCACAGAAGTCTTGGCCGGCACATCCGCGGTCGGTGACACCTGCCTGGCCGGAGTCACAACCTCCGTCCTGGAAGCATCCGGGGCCTTGACCAGAAAACTAAGCTTCATCAATGCGAACTCAATGTGAAGCCTCGGGTTCACAGCCTGCTTGTATCCTGCCTCGCAAGCCGTGGTGATGGACAACGCGTCATACAGAAACTTGAGCGAGCAGCGCGAAGCCTGCTCCACATATCTGGCCTTCAAGGAGTCAGGGAGTTCTAGCAAAGCGTCAAGGCCACCGTTTTTCGTCACCATCAGATCCCTGAAATGCGAGCTAAGCGCCGCACAGAAATGAAGCGCGTTGAACCCTTTGGAAAGGATCTCGTCAAACTTCAGCAAAGCCGATCCATAATCCCCCGCAAAAAAAGCGTCCACCAGATTGAAACTATAGTCATAGTCAAGCACATTGAGATTCTTCAGAACCTCCTCGTACTTCACGTCAGTCCCGCAGAACGCCACCGTCTGATCAAAGATCGTAAGCGCGTCACGCATCGCCCCGTCGGCCTTCTGCGCTATCACGTGCAGGGATTCATCGTCAATGTTCACCCCCTCCTTTCCCGCTATCATCCTCAGGTTGCTGACAATGTCCGGAACCGAAATCCTGTTGAAATCGTAAGTCTGGCAGCGGGAAAGGATAGTCGGCAGGATCTTATGTTTCTCCGTTGTGGCAAGAATGAATATGGCGTGTGCAGGAGGCTCCTCCAGAGTTTTGAGGAAGGCGTTGAACGCGGCCGTGGACAGCATGTGCACCTCATCGATGATGTACACGCTGTACTTGCCAACCTGTGGCGGAATCTGCACCTGATCCATCAGGTTCTTGATGTCATCCACTCCGTTGTTTGACGCGGCGTCCAATTCATGAATACAATAGGACCGTCCCTCCTGGAAAGACCGGCACGACTCACACTCGCCGCAAGGCTCCATGTCCGGCGAAGGATTGGAACAGTTGATGGCCTTCGCGAATATCCTGGCTGTGGTCGTCTTCCCCACTCCGCGCGGCCCGCAGAACAGGTAGGCATGCGCCAGTTTGCCCCTGATGATCGAGTTCTTAAGGGTTTGGGCTATGTTGTCCTGACCGATAAGGGACTCGAACGAGTCAGGACGATATTTTCTTGCCGACACTATGTATTCAGACATAACTACGTTCAAATCTTAGGGAGTGGTTGTCCGCGCCAAGTTTTGTAAGGCAAATTTACGCAATATTTCGTACATTTGTGTCGTGCGGCACGAAGTATGGAACTTTTTGCCGGCGAAACGACCCAAGCCTCGTAACTCGGAGGCTTGCACTTTGATTAAAAACTAAAAAACAAACAGATATGAGACGCACATTTACAATATTGGCTTGGTTAATCGCTGGCCTGCTGCTCACAACCGACATGTTCGGACAGGTGCAGATCACCACAAGAAGGGAGAAGCTTAAGGATTTCACGACCAAGACGACAAAGGTTGTTCTGACCGGAGACGAGTTCCTTGACGAGGCCCTGAAGGAAAGTGTGGCATCGACTTGGACAATATCGCCATACGAGTTCTGCACAAATGAAGAGTTCGAGAGTCTCAAAACCAACGCCGGCTACTATTTCCTGTTGGTTGTGAAAGGTCAGTTCCGCAGGGAATCCGAACCCGGGATCGACATGCTGACCCTTGTCAAGGGTGGCGAGGGAGCCGACAAATCAATAAGCGATATGTTTGAGGTTGTGACATTTCCTCTGCGCCCGACCGAAGATCCGTCAGGACGTGAGTTTGTGATGCTGCCGGCATTCCTCAAAATCATTCAGAACCACACCTCGGAGCTTACAGAAACCGAGATGAAGGCATATTCAAGCATCGGAGCCAAAGACACCAAAAAGCTGAAGATCAAACGAATATTTTTCTGGTCGGAGGATCTGGCCCCGCAGGTTGACGAGCAGACGAAGCGTTCGTTGGACGAGGACATCATCATAAACGAAGATGAGGACGAGGTGGATGAAATATTCAACGAGGGAACTTTCAATGCCGCGGTAAGTTATGTCGTGGCTCCGTCCGAGCCTGTCAATGGTTCCATCTGCTACAAGATGCTCATCGGTGCCGACAACCACGAGCTCTACTATTTCAAGAAGCACAAGATAACCGCCAGAAACGGCAAGGGATTCCTCTCCAGCGACATCAAGGCAATCAAACTTATAAGGAAATAATGATCGCAGGGACGGCTGACCGCGGGTTGAGATACGCGGTCAAGAGAAGCGGCAACGCGGTGGGATATTGCTCACTGACAATCAAATGCGGAACAAGGGATGAGGGAGACTTCCACAGCGGAATCGCCCATTTCACCGAACACACCATATTCAAAGGCACCGGACACAAAAGCGCAAGGGTCATCAGCAGCTATCTTGACAAACTTGGCGGTGAACTCAACGCCTTCACGACCAAGGAGGAGATTGTCATTCATTCGACGGTGCTCAAGGAGGACCTCGGCAAGGCCGCGTCCTTGCTTCTTGAACTGGCCACATGCCCGACATTCCCGGAAGAGGAGATCGCTGTCGAGAAAGGAGTGGTGATCGACGAGATCAAATCCTACAAGGATTCCCCCGCCGATGATGTCTACGACCAATTCGAGGAAAACCTGTTCGCCGGCCACCCGCTCGGACGTTCCATTCTCGGGACGCCGGGAAGCGTCAGGAAGATCACCGGCAAGGAGTTGCTAAGATTCACCCGGGAGCGGTTCACTCCGGAGAATATGGCCCTGGCGATCGTCGCCGACATAGACGAGAAAAAAATGGAGGAGAATGTCCGGAAGCTGGTCGGAAAGTTCTTTGGCGAGGCCTGCTCTGCCGTCTATGAACGCACTGTCCAACCGATCAAGCTTCAGTCTCCGTTCAACAGGATGGTTGAGAAACGGAATCACGAGGTCAATGCCGTCATCGGGAACCTCGCGCCATCTCTCTACGACTCTAAAGAGCGTTTCGCTACGATTCTGCTCAGCAACATCATCGGAGGTCCTGCCTCAAATTCTCTGCTGAACAGTTTGTTAAGAGAGAAAAACGGATGGGTTTACGGAGTGGAATCATCTTACTCGCAGTACACTGAAGCCGGCATTATGATCATAAGCCTTGGCTGCGAACGCGGCAATCTGGAAAAATGCCTTGACGCGGTCTGGAAAGTAATACGGAAAATGCAGGACGAGGAATATTCTTCCGTCAAGCTGAAGGCGGCGAAAAAACAGCTTCTCGGCCAGCTTGCCATAAGTTCCGACAACGGAGAGACCCAGTGCCTGTCAATGGGGAAAAGCCTGATATCATACGGGAAGATATTCACAGACAAGCAGAATCTCGATGCCATAGAGGCAGTGAGCGCCGAAGACATCAGAAACGCAGCCGTGAGAATATTCAATCCCGAAAGCACATCTTCTCTGATTTTCCTATAAACCTCAAACATCACTGAAAATGAACCGTTTGACCCTGACCTTGGCAGCGTTTGCCGCTGTTGTGGCATCTTGTGGAAAAGGAACCTCACTACCTCCTGAACCTTTCGGACCGACACCTACTGCCCAGCAACTCGAATGGCAGAAGATGGAAATGAATATGTTCGCTCACTTCGGACCGAACACCTTCACAGGCAGGGAATGGGGACTCGGAACCGAAACGGAGGATGTATTCAATCCGACTGATCTTGACTGTGGTCAATGGACAGCTATCGCCAAGGCCGCAGGATTCAAGGGGATAATCATCACCGGAAAACATCACGATGGTTTCTGTCTGTGGCCGAACCCTGTCTGCGGGCACACAGTAGCGAAAAGTCCGTGGAAAGACGGCAAGGGTGACGTGCTCAAAGAACTGTCAGAGGCCTGCGCCAAGGACGGTCTCAAATTCGGAGTCTATATCTCTCCGTGGGACAGAAACGATCCGACTTACGGAACTCAGGAGTACAATGAGGTTTACGCAAAGACATTGGAGAGTGCTCTCAGTGGTTACGGAGAGGTCTTCGAGCAGTGGTTCGACGGAGCCAACGGCGAAGGACCTAACGGAAAGAGACAGGGATACGACTGGCCTTTGTTCAACGGAACAGTAAGAAGATTTCAGCCGGACGCGGTCATATTCAGTGACATCGGTCCAGATTGCCGCTGGGTGGGCAACGAGCGTGGCTCCGCAGGAAGGACTTGCTGGGGCAGGCTTGATGTCAAAGGTTTCGGCCCCGGATCCGATGCTCCAAGCCGGGACACCCTGAACTGCGGCAACGCCCTCGGAGCCGAATGGGTTCCCGCCGAGACCGATGTCTCCATCCGTCCGGGTTGGTTCTGGAGAGAAAGCGAGAACGACAAGGTGAAATCAGTGGATGAACTTCTCAGAATCTATTACGAAAGCGTCGGGCGCAACTCGCTGCTGCTTCTGAACGTCCCGCCTGACACCACCGGACGGATCAACGCCGCCGACTCAGCCAGACTGATGGAGTTCCGCGCCGCCCTCGACAGGATATTCGAAGACAATCTCGCCGAAGGCGCAAAAGCGGAGGCGACCGCTGTCAGAGGCCGCACCTTCAAGGCGCAAAACATTCTGAATGATGAATATGACTCCTTCTGGGCCGCCCCGGACGATGTCACGGAAGCCTCGATAAACATCAACCTCAATGGTGAAAAGACCTTCAATCTGATTCAACTTCAGGAATATATCCCTTTGGGACAGAGAGTCAAGTCTTTCACCATCGAAGCGTCAGGCGCCGATGGCCAATGGAGGGAAATCGCCTCCGAGACCACCATCGGCTACAAGAGAATAATTCTGATCGCCGAGACCACCACCTCCAAAATCCGCCTCAACATCACAGGAGCGTATGCCTGTCCTGTGCTCAACGGTTTTGCATTGTATCTGGATCCGGTCAGAGATTGGAAAGAGTAAGTAAAATCGTGGAACCATTCAGGAAAGATTCCCCAAATCATACTGTTAAGGAACAAATTTGAAAATTCCGGTTTAGAAAATAATAGCATTCAAAAAACAAATGGAATCTCCGGCAGACAGATACCTTAGAGAACACTCTTCGCGTCAGAGCGAGGCTTTGGACTGGATTGAGAAGCAGACTAACATCCACACTAACTATCCTCGGATGCTTTCGGGGGCGGT
>CAKVBK010000085.1 GCA_934725285.1 uncultured Bacteroidales bacterium
TTACAATCCTGCCACCTTTTCCGCCTCCGTCGCTCAAATCAATTCCTGAGGCGGCCTTGATTCTGTCGATGAATATTTCCGCCGCTTCCGCGAAACCGTTGTCATCGCTTTCGATCTTGACCGAGGTGTGTTTGCCGATGGTGAACTCTCCAGGCCTTGGAACCAGAGTTTCGGGAGCTGGAATCACGCCGTAGCTCGAGACGTCAGTTACGGGAGCCTCATTCTCGGAGCGGATCGCATCGTCAATGATCTTCCTGACTCCGGCCTGATACACTTTCGGGGCGGAACCGGAGAGGGGATACGGAGCCTTGATGTAGATGTGCATCTGCTCGGTCTCATATTCATACCCCCTGCGTACCTTGTAGGCTCTTTCGGACGGGAGGTAGGAATTCTGTCCGTTCGTGTAGCCGGCGAAGAAGATCGTCTTGTCCGGAAAATCCTTGCGGATGTCCATCTGGTACTCGCAGAAAGGCTCTCCGTCACTGAATAAGAACATCACGCCGTCCAGATCCACAACATGCAGGTGGTAACGTAGTCTGCTTGGGACCGGACCGTTTCTGAACCTTTCCAGAATTTCGCTTTCCCAGTTCCTGACATCATCTCCGAATGAAGACGAGACCTTGGAGGAGGTCCTGACAAGCGAATCCGCATGCTGTCGTACCAGCTCCGCCGTGATTGAGTCTTTCTGGTACGGAAGGTCCACAGTCTCATTCACAAGCCGCATCAGGCCTTTCCCCTTGACTTTCGTGAATGTGATTCCGGTAAGGGAGTCCGCCAACGCTTTTCCACATTCTTCCGCGTAGGCGGCGTCCTGAGGTCCTCTTTCCGGATCCATATTGCCCGCCGCGCCTGTCAGTTGGAACACTTCTCCTCCCCAGTGCTTGGAAAGTATTTCCCCGCATATCCCAGGATAGTCTGAAGACAACGCATGGCTGCGTGGCCCCATGCACACAGGGTGACACGCAAGATTGATGACCGAGACCATCGGTTTCCCCTTTCTGATGAACCTCGCCACATAGACATCGTGGTCTACAGGTCCCCCTTTCTCACATCTGTTGCCGTTGATTCCTGTTCTGGCTTGTCCTGTTTCAAGTTCGAATCTGGTGAAATCCTTGTCCGATGTGATTGTCCTCACGGCATTGTTCACCAGAGAATCAATCATCCTGAACTTCCATGCCCTGTTTGTGCCACCTGTCCAAGTGCTTGAGCCTCCGGATCTTGGGGCTGAATGGGTGTGAATATTATGGATCAGGATGCGTTCTCTCCCCAGCCCGGACCGCTCCGAGATCAATGTCCGGAGCGTGTCGGTGATTGCCGGAGAAATCTCCATCAAATCGTTGGATATGACACAGACTTTCTGTCCGTCATTGCCCTTTATGACGAGGCAATGCGTCCTGAGTCTCTGGTGAATGCCGTCCGACAGGCCATGCCTTGCGGCAAAACCGGCAAGGACGACATGCTCTTGGGGAGTTGTGGAGATGTCCGCGGAGCAGTAGTTCATCTCAAGACGGTTTTCGCCGCAGGCGACGGCCAGCAGGGATGACACCAGAAATATGAGAGCCTTTATTTTCATATTAATTTATCAATATCCAGGGTTTTGTACCAAGGTGCCATTGGCCTTGGTCATCTCGTTCGCAGGAATCGGCATAAGGTAGTTCGGCCATTCTCCGTTCACTTTCCTGAAATGCTTCTGGGTAGGGCTGACCGTAAGGCGGCAGTCACCGTAATCCACCCAGTAGTCTTTCCCGAGCCAACGGTATTTGATGCAGGAGCCGTTTATCTGGATGGCGCCGTCTGAATCCTGGCTGGCTTCCTCGAAGATGTCCCTTGTGTTGGCTTTCACGTAGTCCTTCCTTTCGTCCGAGTTCGGCCAATAGTAGCAAGTGTGGGTGAGGCTTTCATCGTAAGGGTGCGCGACACGGTAGATAGTGTCGTTTTGCGCTCCGTTTCGAAGCACCATGGTTCTCATCCCGGCGAACGGAACATTCTCGTAGAACTGTGCGGTCTTCCACCTTCTCACATCGAAATAGCGGATGGCCTCGAAAGCCAACTCTACCCTGCGTTCGTTCACCAGGCGATCCCAAAGGGCCTCGCCGGATTCCTTGACTTCGGGCATCTGAACGTCGGAACGTGAGCGTACCTTATTGATGTACTGGCGGCAAAGAGCCTCGTTCCCGGTCATGTAGGCACATTCGGCATAGTTCAGGTACATCTCGGCCAGTCTGAACCAAGGGTAAAGCAAGGAGCCGGTCTCGGCCTCGGTGATCGGCGAGGTCGGGATGTACCATTTCATCATCTCCAGTCCCATTGTGCTGGTGGCGTCCAGAAGGTGTTTGGCTTTCACACTGTAGGAAGGCTCTTTCTTGCCTTCGTCGAAATCAGATTTCTTGACATCGTCATAGTAGAGCGAGAGGTCCAGAACGTTATCATGATAACCTGAGTTGTCAGTGTTCGGATAGTTGCTGAACGGAGCGGCGACGCTCTTGTAGAAACGAGGATCCCGTCCCTTGAACGGATGGTTGACATCGAAGCCGGAGCCTTCCTCGAAGATCTTTTTCCCGTTTGCCATCTCGTAGTCGATGACCATAGCCTGTGTCGGGTGGAACGCGGTCCATCCGTTGAAATATGCGACAGAGTAGAGCAGTTGCGCTTTCTTCATCGAGTTGTCGCTGGCGTCTGCGCTGGAAATGAAATACTTGGCCCAGATAATCTCTGGAGAGTCGGTGTTCTTCCACACTCCGTCATAGGTGTCGTCAAGCTTGTAGGCTCCATCGACATCGGCACGGTCGATTATCCTTTTTGTGGCATCCAGGGCTCTTTTCCATTTGTCGGCGCTGTATTGACCTCTGAATATTCCACCTTCCGGACGGGTCTTGTCATTGAAAAGGGGAGACGCGGCTATCAGCGTGAGACGGCTTCTGAGCGCCAGCACGATGTCTTTGTTCGCCCTGCCCTTTGTGGCCTTGTCCTTTGCCGGGAGAAGCTCTTCCGCCTTGTCCAGATCCTCCAGTACGAAATCCACGCAATCGTCGAAGTTATCCCTCTTCGCATCGTAGGTGTCGGTAAGGTCGTAGGCCTTTGTGATGATCGGCACACCGGCATACCTTTGGATGAGGTTGTAGTATGCCCAGGCCCGGAGGAAATATACCTCGCCCTTTAGTCTGTCCACATCGTCTTCGGGAATATTCGTACCCTTTTCATCCACATAGTTCAGGAAATAGTTCATCCGGTAGATGCGCTCGTAGGTGCGGTTCCAGATGTTCAGGAAGGTGGTTCTTGTGCTGTGTGCCTGCCCGCCTTCGTAGTTGTACATGACATTGTCCGGGGTCATGTTGCCGGATGCGATGTACCTTGTGCTTGATCCTCCGAAGCGGAAGTAGCCCTCGTCTGTGATGCAGCCGATGTTTCCCTCCTGAAACGGGTCAGGCAGGACAGTGTAGAGAGCGTTGATGTAGCTTTCCGCCAGGGCGGTGCTGTTGAACACAGCGTCCTCTGAAAGTTTGTCAAGAGGAGTCTTGTTCAGAAAATCATTGTTGCAGGAGACCAGAAGGGCCGCTGCGGCGAGTATTGCGGTTATCTTTTTCATGGTGTTCATGTCTCTTCATTTAGAAAGTAAGTTTCACTCCTGTGTTGAAGATCCGCATCTGCGGATACGTCTGATAGGATTCATCGCTGGTCTCGGGATCCACATTCTTCAGACCAGAGAATGTGAGAAGGTTGTAACCTGCGACGTAGAAGCGCAAGCTCTTTATTTTCATGTTGTTGAATAGAACGTTATCTGGAATCGTGTAGCCGATCTCGACATTCTTCAGTCGAAGGAAGGCTGCGTTCCTGTAGTAGAATGAAACCCTGTTCACTCCTCCGTTGCTGACTGTGGAACCGATTCTTGGACGGCTTGCTGTCGGGGTGTCCAGAGTCCATGCGTTCAAAGCCGCCTCTTTCTCGATGTTTCCGGAAACAGGATCCGTCAGAGGAGAGTAGTAGAATCTTGCCCTGGCCTGACCTTGAAGCAACACAGAGAAGTCGAAGTTCTTCCATGTCGCGTCGAAGTTGGCTCCGAACACGATCTCCGGCACAGGAGTAAGGTCGCACCTTTTTCTGTCGTAAGATGTGATCTTTCCGTCTCCGTCCAGATCCTCGAACATGAAATCACCGAGGGTGGCTCCGGCCATCTGCGGATTGTTCTCCAGATCTTCCTGGGAGCGGTTGATCCCTTTCACCTGATAGTAAAGTTCGGCTCCCATAGGATGTCCCGTAAGGTTCATATATTCATGACCTTCTCCCCAAGGTGTCTCATCCATGAACTTTATCCGGTTGCGGACAAACATGAAGTTTCCGCTTGCGTGGTAGATAAGGTCTCCGTTCTTCGATTTACCTTCGTGGTGCAGCTGAAGCTCGAATCCCTTGTTGTCCACGATGCCGATGTTCTCGTCCGGAAGGCTGTCCGGGAGGCCTGTGTAGTAAGGTATTGACGCGTTCCTTGTGCAGAGGATGTTGGAACGCTCGGTTTTGAAGAACTCAAGTTCCCATCCGATCAGTCCATTCTTTATGCTTCCATCCAGACCGATGTTCCAGGTCTTTGCCACTTCCCAAGTCACATTCTTGTTCGGCACCTTCCCAGGAATGATGAAGTTGACGTCTTTGTCGTCGAACCTTAACTTGTAAGAGGACGCAGACGTGTAACCGTAGGTTGTCATATATTGGAACGAATCGATCTGGTCGTTGCCCTGTTCTCCGTAGGAGGCTCGTATCTTCAGGTTTGTCAGCCAAGGGGCGCTTTTCTTGATGAACTGTTCCTCAGAGATTCTCCATCCGGCTGAGACCCCAGGGAAGAATCCCCAGCGTTTGTTCTCAGGAAAGTTCTCCGAACCGTCGAAACGTCCGATGAGCTGAACCAGATAACGGCTCTTCCAGTCATAGCCGAGCCTTCCGAACCAGCTTCTTCTGGCTGTCTCTCTCGCATAGCCTTTGATGCTGTACCAATTCTTGTCCGCCGATCCCGCGAAGAACTCGTCAAGGATGTCAGAGTCGTACTTGTTTATTCCCGCGCCCATGTAGTCCAGGCGGTAGGATGCCTGCTCGAATCCGGCCAGAGCACTCACATGGTGTCCGTTGAAGTCCCTGTCGTAGTTTGCGTTGGCGTTGATGGTCAGGGTGTTGCTGTTCCTTTGATATTCATGAAGCACTGGGGTGCTCCAATAGGAATTGGTCCTTTCCTCGTAAAGCTCGGTCACTTCGTCGTAGGTGTAGTACTGCCAGTTTTTCTGCCAGTTCTTCTGGAAATTCCCGATCACATCATAGGCCATGGTTCCGTTTGCGGACAGTCCTTTTGTGATTGAACCAAGGTCCCAGTTTGCCGTGAATGTCGTGTTGATGGTGTTTATTGTGGTTCTGTCGTAGCCGGTAAGGTCTTGAACCAGAACGGCAGGGTTGGTGCCTCCACGAAGGTAGCCGTTAGGGAAATAGGCCGCTCCGGTAGGCTTCAACCTCGTCGTGATGTAAAAGATTCCATAACTGTCGGACGGAAACGCGGAGTAGTTCTTGTGTTGCTGGCGCGCGTTGAGGTTCAGACCAAGTTTCAGGGATTTTGTCACCTGGATGTCAATGTTTGAACGAACATTGTACTGATCGTATTTGGTGGCGCTCTTCCGGTAGATTCCATCCTGGTACTGTCCGTTGAATTCCAGGAAGTAGGCAACCTTTTCCGCTCCTCCGCTTATGCTTGCTCCGTACTTATGCTGCAAGGAGACCGGCTTGATGATCTCGTCGAACCAATTCGTGTTCGGGTAGTTTATCAGGTCGTCGCCGTCTATGTAGTGCTGGATCTGTGTCTCGTTGTACATTGGCGCCGCTCCTGTTATGGCCAGTTCGGCGTTGTATGCCTTGGTGTACTGGATGGCGTCGGCCATCTGGACAAGACGAGTCGGCTGCTGGAAACCCAGATCGTAGTTGAAGGTCACGCTCGCGCCTTCGTTGTACTTGCCCCTTTTGGTCGTGACAAGTATGACACCATTCGCGGACCTTGCTCCATAGATGGCTCCGGAAGCATCCTTCAGCACATTGACGCTTTCTATCTCATCGCCGGACAACCTGCTGAATTCCTCGTTTGTCCTCGGAACCCCATCTATCACGATTAGCGGGCTGTTGTCTCCAAGTGTGCTCCGTCCACGGATGAACATGGTGGCGTCGTCTTTCCCAGGCTCTCCCGTGCGGTTGCTGACAATCACACCGGAAAGTCGGCCAGCCAGACCTTGTGAGATGTTCACTGAAGAGTTTTTCACAAGCTCCCGGCCTGAGGTCTGTGCCACGGATCCGGTAAGAGTCAGTTTGCTTTGTGTTCCATAACCGATGACCACGGCGTCATCAAGGACCGTGTTCTCCTGTTCCAGAACGAAATCAACCTCGCTCCTGCCTCCTATGGACTGCTCCTGTTCCTTGAACCCGAGCAGACTGGCCACGAGCACAGCGTCAGAAGGAGCTGAAAGTGAATATACTCCATTTGCGTCAGTCATCGCACTCGACGCGGTTGTGGCCGCGATGCCTTTCACATAGACCATGGCGCCTATCTGCGGCTCTCCATCAGTTCCTTTCACAGTTCCTTTGACGGTTATGGTCTTGCCGTCTTGAGGTAATGCTGTGGCTGACGCCAAAGGTTTCGATAAGGAAACCATTGCCGCAAGAATCATGGCTGTAGTGAGAAAATACTTGAAAATGACTCTCATATTGCTAATAATTTGTGGTTTGTCCGCATAGTGTACCTCACATTGCTTTCTGCAAATGTATGTAAATATTTTGTTTTAGAAAATTATTTTGAGAAAAATGTTGTGATTTTATAGATAATTGGTTTCGTTCGAAACTAAGAACGAAACTTATACGATTGCGTTGATTGTATTAATCGAATAAAATGCGTATATTGCAGTCTCAAATTACATGAACGATATTAAACTGTTTCTAGGATAATGGGAGGAATTCGTGAAAGGAGGCAACTCATTCTGGACTCAATATTTGATCAGGGCCTTGTCAAAGTTTCGGTTTTGGCCGACAAATTCGGTGTGACTCAGACCACGATCAGGAAGGATTTGAACTACCTTGAATCCAAAGGTTTGCTACACCGGTCGTATGGAAGCGCGATGCCGTCATCCGCTCCGGTTAAGGATATCAGCCTTGGAAAAAAGAAATTGATAAACTACGACGCCAAGCTTCAGATAGCCAAGGCCGCCGCTGAACTCGTTGAGGAGAATGACTCCATTCTCATGGCTTCGGGTTCGACAATCGCGGTCTTCGCCGAAAACCTGAAACCGAAGGGGCGTCTCAATGTCGTTACGACAGCGGTGAACATTTCTACTATCCTTGGGGAGAACGACCGTATCTCTGTCATGCAGGTCGGGGGCATGCTGTACAGCAACACTCTTTCTGTGTACGGC
>CAKVBK010000086.1 GCA_934725285.1 uncultured Bacteroidales bacterium
ATATATTGCCGAAAAATGGGGTGACACTGAAATTTCAGAGGCAAACAGCGTCTATGGCTTATGATTTTTTGTATATTTGCAGTCTATGCTTGACAAGATCCTTCTTGCACCATATTATCTGACGCTGAAGCTGAGGCACGCTTGCTATGACCACGGCCTCTTTAAGGTGGGTACCTGCGAGGTGCCGACCATCTGTGTCGGCAACATCACCGCGGGCGGAACAGGCAAAACCCCTCACACTGAGATGATTCTGCGCACTCTGCTTCGGAGCGACGACTGGGCTTTCCGTAATCTCGCGGTTCTGTCCAGAGGGCACAAACGCAACAGCGGTGGCTTCCAATTGGTCGAAAAGGACGGCAAAGTCAAGGAATATGGCGACGAACCTCTCCAGATCAAAAGAAAGTTTCCAGGCGTTACGGTCGCTGTGGACAGACAAAGGATAAAAGGCTGCGACATCCTCTGCCACCCGGAGAAGCTTAAGACAGAAAGGCGCGCCCGCAAATGCGCCGGCGCATCGATTCCGCCGGCCGACTTGATTGTTCTGGACGACGCTTTCCAGTACAGGACTCTGAGGGCTTATTTCAACATCGTCCTCGTGGACTATAATCGTCCGACCTACAAAGACCAACTGCTGCCGTTCGGAAGGCTGCGCGACCTGCCGCAAAGACTGCACTACGCCGACATAATCATTGTGTCAAAGTGTCCGGCCTATCTGGAAGACGAGCAGAAAATCCAATGGGCGAAGTCCTTCGGCCTGAAGGACTACGATCTCAAGACATGCACGGGGACAGACAAAAAAGGGTCCGTCAAGACTCTTCTGTTCACGACAATCTGGTACAATTCGCTCCAACCCATTTTCGAGGAGGGTGACCGTAGGTACGCATATTCCCAGAAACTGATTCTCTTTTCCGGCATAGCCAAGGACACACCGCTGCGGATGTACCTCAGTGACGAGCACAAGATCGTGAAGCGGTTCTGCTTTATGGACCACCACAACTACAACCGCTTCGACATCAAGAAGATAATGAACGCCGTGAAGGAGCACCCGACGGCTGTCGTGGCGACGACTGAGAAGGACTGCCAGAGGATTTTGGATTTCAAGAGGATTCCGGAGGAGTTGAAGGTAAGGCTGTTTCAGGTGCCGATAGAGGTCGGCTTCCTCTCGGGACACGAAAAAGCGGTCTTCGAGGAGACTCTGATGACCGCCTTGCGTAATTTCACTCCGGAGTATTAAATCTTGCTTCATGGTCACTTCGACAAGCTCAGTGACCGCTTCGGTAAGTTCATGGTCACTTCGGCAGGCTACTGGTCACTTCGACAAGCTCAGTGACCGGTAGCAATCGGCCACTTCGACAGGCTCAGTGACCGGTGGGAATAGGTCACGGAATCCGCGGTTGCTGAGCTTGTCGAAGCAACTGAAGTGTCGAAGCGACTGAACTATTTCACAATCCCAAGTTTCTCCAAAAGAGCCTCAGGCTCAGGATCGTGCCCACGGAATCTGCGGTAGAGCACACCCTCATCTTCGCTGCATCCCTTCGAGAGGATGTTGTCGCGGAAGGAGTGCGAAACCTCGGTGTTGAATATTCCTTTCTCCTTGAACAGACTGAAAGCATCCGCCTCCAGAACCTCGGACCATTTGTAGGAATAGTAGCCAGCACTGTAGCCACCTGAGAATATGTGGCTGAACGAAGTCGAGATGCAGGCCTGCGGGATGGACGGAATCACATTGGAACTCTTCAAGGCTTCTTTCTCAAAGGCAATCGTGCCAAGTTTCTGCATGGTTTTCAGGTCACTGAGCGTGCGGTGCACTGAGTTTATCGAAGTGTCGAAGTGACCGGACTCAGAAGAACCCTTCAGCGTGTGCCATGCCATGTCCAAGATCCCGAACTGAAGCTGACGCACCTGAGCGTAGGCCGCATGATAATTCTTGGCAGCCACAATCTTGCCCACAAGGGTGTCCGGAAGCGCCTCTCCCGTCTCGAAATGCCGCGCGAAAGTGTCCAGAAACTCCGGCTCGAACGCCCAGTTCTCCATGATCTGCGAAGGCAGCTCCACAAAGTCGCGGGAAACATTCGTACCGGTAAGTGATGAATATCTTCCCTCGGCGAGAATGCCGTGCAGGCTGTGTCCGAACTCGTGAAGCAGGGTCGTCAACTCGTCATGGGTCAGAAGCGATGGCTTATCTCCTGTTGGTTTGGTGAAGTTGGTGACAAGGCTGATGAACGGGCGTTTCTCCACCCCGTTCACGATGCTCTGGCCACGGAACTCGGTCATCCAAGCCCCTCCCCTCTTGCTGGCACGAGGGAAGAAGTCAGCGTAGAACAGAGCCATGTGCCTTCCTGAAGCGTCCTTAACGTCATAGACCTTAACGTCAGGATGATAGACAGGAATATCTTTCCTCTCCTCGAAAGACAGCCCATAGAGTTTTCCGGCCAGACCGAAAGCCGCGTCGATGCAGTTCTCCAGACGGAAATACGGCTTGAGCTGCTCGTCGTTGATGGAGTAGCGGGCATCCATCAGTTTCTCTGACCAGAAACCGAAGTCCCAAGGTTGGATCTCGGTGTCCTCGAAACCGTTGGAGCGGGCATATTCATAAAGTTCCTTGACCTCGGCCTTGGCGGCAGGAAGCGATGGAGTCAAGAGCTTCTCGATGAACTCATTGACGGTCTGAGGATTCTTGGCCATCCTTTCCTCAAGGGCGTAGTCCGCATAAGTCTCGTAGCCGAGGATATTCGCTATCTTCAGGCGCAGCTCCGCAATCTGGCGGCAAAGGTCGATGTTGCTGTTCTCCCCTTCCGTCGCCCTTGTGTTGTAGGCCATCCACATCTTCTGGCGAAGGTCGCGGCGAGTGCTGTACTTCATGAACGCCCCGTAGCTTGGAGCAGAAAGGTCAAACGCCCAGCCTTCCATATCCTTGGACCTGGCGGTCTCAGCGGCAGCCTCACGGACAAAGTCCGGAAGGCCCTCAAGATCAGCTTCATCGGTAATATTCATCGTAAAGGCATTAGTGGCCGCAAGCACGTTCTTGCCGTACTGGAGGGTCAAAAGGGACAGCTGCTCGCTGAGATTGCTGTAGGTCGCCTTGTCCTCGACACCGAGATTGGCGCCATTGCGGACAAACGACTTCCATGTCTTTTCCAGAAGTCTCGCCTGATCCTGCTCAAGTCCTTCCACGCTCTCGTGCACGGCCTTGACACGGGCGAAAAGCGGCTCGTTCAGCGAGACGTACATCGAATATTCTGTCATCATCGGGGAGACTTTCTCAGCAACAGCCTGCATCTCCTCATCCGTGTCGGCCTCCATAAGGTTGTAGAATATGCCGGCGACATCATTCAGGCGGCTTCCCGCCTCGTCCAAAGCTGCGATCGTGTTATCGAACGTAGGAGAGTCCGGATTGTTCACGATGGCATCGATCTCGGCCTTGGCCTCTGTTATGGCCTGCTCAAAGGCAGGAAGGTAATGCTCAGTCTTGATCTTGTCGAACTGAGGCGCGCCATACGGCAGCATGGAGTCTGTAAGCAATGGGTTCATTTTGTCGTTGCAGGATGAAAGCAGACACAGGAACGCTCCCGCGGCCGCAAGGATTCTTTTGTTCATAAAAATATTTACCAGTGTTATTCAGCATAAAATCAGCGCTTGACCACAGTGAACGAATGTGTGTCCGATCCTTCGCGGATGATTCCCGAATATCTTCCCGGAGCCTGGCCGGACAAGTCTATCCTCGCCGGTTCGAAAGCACTTGCCTTGACCGTGCCATCAAAGACGGAACGGCCGGTCTGCGAGACGATTCTCACATGAATATCGGACAGTTCGCTTCCCGTGCCGATGTTCAGGAAATCCTTGACAGGGTTGGGATAGACAGAATATTCAACGGAAGCTTCTCTGGCCAAGACTTTGAAACTGCTCTCAGCCGAAGCCCCCGCGGCGTCGGAAGCCTTGATGGCGATCGCACTTGAGCCGTACCTCAGGACAGTTCCGATGACCTTGTTCCCGTTTCGGACAAGGCGCACGGTCTGAGGGTCGCTGGACGATAGGACATATTCAAGAGTCTCGCCGTCAGGATCGCTGAAATATTCGTTCATATTCAGAATGAATGTCTCCCCGATGCTGGTGATGAGGAGGTTGGAGGCTTCCTTGATTTTCTCCGGAGGATTGTTAGCCATGACTGTGTAAGTTACAGCGAGTGATGTGGCCGCACCATAGTTGTCGGTTGCAGCGAGCGTGGCCGTGTACGTTCCAGGGCCGGCGTCCGGAGCATTGATGGTGATTGTGGCTTCGCCCTTGTCAAGTCCCGAGAATGTGTCCGCTGACCCCCCAGGCTGGTAATCAACCGTGATGGTGTGTCTGTCCGGGTCGGTGATGACAAGGTTGATGACCTTTTTCTCGTGGGATCTGAGAACGATGTCTCCGCTGAGATCGATCTCGATGACAGGAGGGTTGTTGACCACCGTCTTGAACCCTATGACCGGAGATGGTTCGCCATAGACGTTCATGTAAGAGTAGCCGACCACTTTCACATAATATGTCGATGAGAAGTCGAGCCCGACGAACGTCACTTTCTCCGTGCTTCCGGTCTCAGCTTTCGCCGGGATGTTCTTTGTCAAGAGTCCGGCGACCTCGTCCTTCGAGGGATCGGCATTCTCAACCTGAGACTTGTCCTTCCCGCAGATCACTTTGTAGCCATAAGCAGGGTACCCGTCCGCATTGGCCACGACAGTCCATGAGATGTCAGCAGAGTTGGCCCGAACGTTGGCTTTCACATCGCCGGCCGTCCCCGGTTTGAAGTTCTCACCGTAGTTCAACGCCGCGCTGGCGTCCACAAGGCCACCCATGCCGGCGGGCACTATGTCAGAGCGTCTGGTTTTAAGCAGCTTATTCTTCAACATATCGTTGGTGAACCCCTGGCCACCGCACATGGAAACGATCAACGCCGCGACTCCGGACACATGAGGGCACGCCATCGAGGTACCGTTCATATTCCTGTAGCCTCCTCCGGTGACTGTGCTGTAGATTCCGGTGCCTGGTGCGGCAAGATCCACGAAATCGCCATAGTTGGAGTAGTTCGCCTTGCTCCCGTTGCTGTTCAGAGCCGCCACGGCGATGACCCTGTCGTAATTGGACGGCACTCCATTGCCGATGTTGTCATTGCCTGCCGCGAACACCACCAAGCCTCCTTTCATCGGTGAATCCGGAAGTTGGTTTCCATCCTTGTCGCAACCGGCGTAGTCTATGAAGTAATCGATCGCGCGCTTGTCCCAGTAGCCCACCTCTCCCCTCATGGCTTTCGCCTTTTCAGTCTCGTCAAGCCATCCGTCACCGTTCGAGTCATAGTTATAGGACCAGCTGTTCTGACAGATGACAGCCCCGTGGTCGGCCGCCCAGATGATCGCCGTAGGAATCGAGCCTTGCTTTGTCTTAGTCTTTCCGCCTTCGACATAATCACGGAAAATCTCACAGGACATGAGGGTCGCACCCTTCTTTCCTTTTGCGGCGTCACCTCCAGCCACTCCCCGGATTCCGACACCGTTGTTGTTGACCGCGGCGATTATCCCGGCGACGTGAGTCCCGTGATTTCCAGCGTTCTCCACCTTGACGGAAGCGACATGGTCTATCGAACTGTAATTCGTCGCAGAACAATTATCCTTGAGATCTGGATGACTCATGTCGATGCCATAATCAACGACAGCCACCACGACTTTCGGGTCGCCGGTAGTGTAGTTGTTCCACACCGGGACGACATTTATATCATATTGGGGATATGAGATGTTGTACAGTCCCCATTGGGATGAGAACGACGGATCATTGAAGTCAGCCGGAACTACGGATCGCTGGCTTTCGACACGTTCCACCCCTGGGATCGACATCAGTTCGGCGGAAGCCCGCGTCGCGGCGACCGCTTCGGAATATTCTATGACATAGCACTTGTGCAACCCCGCCCTCCTGTGGCGCGGCTCAAACTCTCCGGCATCCGGGAAGGCCCTTTCGATTGATTTTATCCCGAGCTCGTCCAGCGCCTGGTTCAAACCCATTGAACGGGTCACGACTTTACCTTGGCTGAGGTCCTCCCCGATCAAGGCGATCATCTCGTCGCTGAACTCCACAAATGCGATTCCCGGCACCACAGAATGGTCAATGGACGAACCCGCTTCCGTAGCAGGCTCATCCACAACCAATTCAAATGCTTCCTCCTTAACGCACGACACTGATGCCAGCAGCACCAACAGAGACAAAAAATTCCGATTATTCATTTTCATGATCCAACATCGCCTTTTCACGGCGATTCATGAATATAAATATCGGAATAATTTCCGGATTCACAAAACCTGTCAGAACCGATAGCCGAGGCCTAAACTGATGGAATTGCCAAGAATGTCGCTGGCTGTAAGGTATGCCACGTCCAGACTGATACCCAGGAAACGGACACCAAGCCCAAGTGAAGCGTACGTCGGAACCGCTTTTTCCTTGTCGCCATAATGGAAACCACCTCTGGCGAATAGCATGCTCTTGTAGGAATATTCCACACCTAATCCGGCCATGAGGCCGCCTTTGAACAAAACGTCAGCCTCCACGGACGGAGTGACCGAAGAAGATTCCGGATTTCCGATGCGATAGGCCACTCCGGCACACGCAAGCATCGGCTGGTCGTAATCCTCACCGCCATAGTTTACCTTACCGCCTACATTGTTCACTGACAGACCAGCGCTGAGAGCGTCTTGCCTGTAGAATCCCGCCACAATCGTGACGGGACTTTAAAATATTCAATATTGCATGGACTATATTGCGGTGTCGGTGACATCCGAAGGGATGGAGGTTTTCTTGTAGGTGTCCACCTCTCCGGAAGCGGAAGTAAGCGTCAGCTGAGTGTCCGAGGATGAAAGTTCCACCTCGTAGGACGAGCCCCATTGCTTGCCGTCGGAATATTTCCCGGAAAGGGTCGTCCCGTCCAGAATGTAGGTCCCTGAATATTTATGATACCTCCCAGCTCCTAACATTTGGTACATCGTGAAAGACTTGCCACTTGAAAACGAGATATATACATCCACAGTCTGGCCACCCAATGTGGCGGCCTTGGTCTGCACGTTCACAAGATTCCACTCACCGGTGATGTCAAGGGGCTTTTCATCCTTGTTTCCACCGCAGGACACAAGCATGGTCAAAGAGAACAGTGCAATTAATAATTTCTTTAATCCAATCATAACCAACCTCCATTTTCACTTTTGAACGGTCTTACAACAACTGACACTGTCTGGGACATTTCCATACCTCCGATGGCATCATCACCACCGACAGCCACGCCACCACCGACAGCTGTGATCTTGAATTTGGCCGCTCCGCACTTGGTCGGATGGATGAACAAACGGCCATATTTAATGTAAGGCTCATCAGTCATGCC
>CAKVBK010000087.1 GCA_934725285.1 uncultured Bacteroidales bacterium
GATGTATTCCTATTCCTTGTGTGATGTCCACCTCCACGGTGACGGGGACAGCCTCGATGCCGACGCACTTTGCCCCAAGAATGTCTATCAACATAGTTTGAGTTCATTATGTACTCCGGCAAATATGGCGCAACAAAACGAAAATTTTCTAAAGAAACAGAAATTTCATCTTAAAAAACAGAAATAATTTTTCTTATGACCGGACGACCACGACGCCTCACGTCTTTTGCAACGTAAAGGAATGTTAAATTACAGTTACAACGGCAAGTTTGACATCATTTTTGATTATATTTGAGAGATTTCTTTTAACAAAAACACGAAAATGGAGAAGAATGAGATAACACTGTTCTGCGTCAATGACGGAAAGAACCATAATATCGAGAAAGGACAGGACCTGAAAGCGCTGTCAGACAAGTTCTGCTCAAGTGTAACTGATGAGAAGACGGGAAGGACGTATGATGTGCTGGCGGCACTGGTGGACAACAAGCTGAAAGAATTGAGTTTCAAGCCGACGAACCTGCACAGGGTCGAGTTCATCGGGTACAACCATCCAGACGGGAGACGGAGCTATGTGCGGTCGCTGTGCTTCGTGCTTCAGAACGCCGTGAGGGAACTCTACCCAGACAAGGTGCTGGTGATCGACCACTCGCTGCCGAGCGGACTGTACTGCGAGATCATAGAGAAAGGCAAGAACGATGACGGACGAAACAAAGTCTATTTCGTGACCGATGACGAGATCGACATAATCAGGGAGAAAATGAAGGAGATTGTGGCGAAGGATCTGCCGTTCACAAAGGTCAAGATGTTCTCCGAGGAGGCCGAGAAAATATTCCTCGCGAACAACCAGCCTCAGAAAGCCGAACTTCAGAAGAGCCTCGGCACATTCAGTTGCAGCGTCTATTACCTTGACGGAAATGCCGACACGTTCCACGGGCCGCTGATTCCCTCGACCGGTTATCTCAAGGTGTTCGATATCAGCGGCATGGGCGACGGATTCTGTCTTCAGTCCCCGATGATGACCGACTTCAGCAAAGTCATGCCGATGAAGCGGCAAGGCAAAATCTCAGCGGCGTTGAAGGAATATTCAGACTGGTGCTCCATCATCAACATCGAGAGCGTCGGGACGCTGAACAAGGCCGTGAAAGACGGTAAGTCCGTCAGCATCATCAATCTGGCGGAATCCCTCCACGAAAGGAACTACGCCAAGATAGCGGACAGGATCTATGCGGAGAGAGGCACAAAGAGGATCGTGATGATCGCGGGTCCGTCGTCAAGCGGAAAGACATCGTCTTCCCTGCGGATCGCCCTCCAGTGCAAGGTGCTGGGGCTCAAGCCGAAAGTCATCGAACTGGACAACTATTTCGTGGACAGGGAGCATACTCCGAAAGACGAGGACGGCAACTACGATTTCGAGTCACTACATGCGATGGATCTCGATTTTCTCAACAAACAGCTCAACGAACTGCTTGAGGGCAAAGAAGTTGAGATCCCACGCTTTGATTTCAAGACCGGAAGCAGAGTATTCGAGGGCAACAAGCTCCGTCTTGAGGACAAGGACATTCTGATAATGGAAGGGATCCACGCACTGAACCCGGAGATGACCTCGGCGGTTGACAACTCAAGGATATTCAGAGTCTATGTCTCCGCCCTGACCTCATTGAACATTGACGAGAACAACAACATGTCCACTTCGGACAACCGTCTGCTCCGCAGGATGGTGCGCGACAACAGGGTCAGAGGCATCACTCCGGAAGAGACGATAATGAGGTGGAACAGCGTGCGCAGAGGGGAAAGCAGGAATATTTTCCCGTTCCAGGAGAATGCGGACGTGCTGTTCAATTCAGCCCTGATTTTCGAGCTTCCGATGCTGAAATACTATGCAGAGCCGCTTCTGCTCAGGATTTCGCCGAATTCACCCGCTTATGTCGAGGCCGTCCGTCTGCTCAAGTTTCTGGACTACATCGTGGCTCTTCAGCCAAGTGAGATCTCGGCGATTCCTCCGACCTCCATCATGCGCGAGTTTATCGGTGGACAGACTCTGACCAGAGACTAAAAGGCGCTACATGAAGTGACGGCTCAAGCGAATAAGAGAGGCTGGCCAAAATTATTTTCGGTCAGCCTTTCTTATTTTCATATTAACCAGATTAGATTATTTCAATATCAGAGGCTTCAATCCAGCCCTGCCGCCCGTCAGCAAGGGAGATGTTTTTCCACGTGCCGACCTCGTCAAGAATCATGACCTTGGTGCCTTCGTGGATCACGAACAGATCCTTGGACGAGCCGGAGGACGGGGAGCTCTTCACTGAAGAGACCGGAGACATCACGATCGCCGCGTCTGTCTTCTCGCTGTCGGATTTCTGCCAGACTGAGAAACTCAAAGTTCCGGAGGAAAGCAGCAGAAGCACGATTCCGCAATAGAAGCCTGTTCTCCTCTTGCCGACAGTCGAGCCCAAAAGGAACAACAGTCCCATCATCAAGGCAGCGGCAAGCAGCACAATGAATATGACAGCCCAAGCATTGGAGCCCATCAAATAGCAGATTTTCCGTGCCACGCTCTTCAAAATGAATTCAGGCACAGGCTCAATCTTGTCCTGCACGAAATTGTTGGTGAACTCCAGATTGTACCGTGCGTCTGAATATGACGGATCAAGCCTCAAAGCCCTCTCGTAGTACAGAATAGCCTTAGGATAGTTTCCCTGCTTGAACCAGGAGTTGCCAAGGTTGTAGCAAAGCGTGGCGGATTTCTGTCCGGACTTTTCAATTGAAGTCCAAGCTTCCGAGGCATCGGTGAACTTACCGTCAGTGTAGGCCTGCACTCCAGCCGTCCACAGGGAGTCCAGATCCTTCGCATGAATATTCATGGAAAATCCAAGAGACAGGAGCAACGTCACGACCGTGGCTGCCTTTCTCAGAGATTTTCCGCCGTTTCTGAGACCAGAGTCAATAGATGAAATCACGTTCAACGCGGCGTCATAGTGGGATCTCATCGCCTCGTTGCCTCCATCAGGAGAATAACGGGCGAACTCGCATGCATCCAAAAGATCCGTGAATGCCTTGGTCTGCTCATCGCCGACTCCACCTTCAGTGAGAGCGGAAGCGATGCTGTCCTTGCTTATCTCAGACATATCCATATTCAATTTGTCGGAAACAAATCCGATCAGAGCCTTGTGAAGTTCCTCATAGAAAGCTGTGTAGAGGTTCTTGTCAAGATATTCTCCGGCCAGTCTGAGACGTTTCTGAGCCATTTTTGTGGCACGGCGGTTCTTCGTGCCGGCGACATCTGCCCGCATCGCAGCGACCTTCCTGAACGCGAGATACACAGCGGCAGCCCCGAAAATCATCAAAGCCAGCAGAATCCAGAACAATGCCGAACCGACAAAGAACACTCCCGAGCCGGAAAGATTCGGCTTTCCGGTGAATATGAACCTGATGTCATCAGCAAGGCTCTTCACATCCTTTCTCTCGACACCGGATGTCACTGCCGTGACTGGAGCGGAATCCCCTCCCTTACCCTTAGCGACCTTGATGTGCAACGGTTCGGTCTTGAGGGTCACATATTTACCGGCATTGACATCATAGTAGGAATATTCAACAGGATCGATGGTGAAGTCACCGTGGCTTCTTGGAATGAACGGATACTCAAAAGACTTGCTGCCGGATGTTCCCCCAGTGCTTTTGTCCGTGTTCTCGGTCGTCTTGGTGTCATATACCTCAAAATCAGGAGGGAAATTGACTTTAGGTTCCTCAAGAAGAGCGACGTTGCCACGTCCGGAGACCGTGATTATCAGCGAAGCGGCATCGTGGGTCTTAAGATTGTCTGTTGTGAGCCGCGCGGATATTCCGAAATTACCCACCCCACCGCCAAAAGATGCCGGCTGACCGGCAGGAAGCGGATTGACTTTGACCTTGATTGACGGCGTGGTCACTCTCTTGCGGATGGTTCTGTACTCATCCTGAAAAAATCTGTCGAATATACTGGTGGCGGCCTGCGTGTTGACCCTTACATTGACAAGACAGACAAGCTCAGCCGGATCTATCGTAATGGTTCCGGATTGCTGAGGAATAAGAACGTACGTCCTCAGAAGGGCTGTATTGTAAATCTTGTCGTCCAAACTCTCGCGCTTGAACTCGATGTTGGTCGGCGCGAAAGTTTCCTGACTCCAGAATCCGTTGAATGTAGGAAGCTTGGCATTCTCAAATCCAACCACATTGGTTCTCTGATAAATCTTAAGTGTAGCCGTGATCGGTTCTCCGATGACCACTTCCGAACGGCTTAGTGACAATTTAAGAAACAGGTCAGCGGAAGAAATGTCCCCTGTGGAAGAGGCCTGTCCTCCACCGGATGATTTTCCACTGGCAGCACTTTGACCGGAAGACGGTGAAGCCGAAGCGCCGTCACTTACGACCTGAATGGAAACAGACGCAGAGGATATCCGGTCTCCGGAAAGCGTCGCGGTGGCCACCGGCAATTGGAAGGTTCCGGTTGATTTAGGAATCAGGATGTAGGTGAAAGTTGTCTGATGGGAAGATGACTTTTTGCCATTGATGATCTGAATGCTTGAGCTGGAACCTTTCTGCGGTCCCCAGACCAATTGGAAATCATCACCTTCGGACCACTGAAAGTCCGACGGGCTCTTCTCACCTTCAATTATGAAAGTAACATTGAACTGCTCGTTCACAGCAACGACATCCGGAGCCTCAACCCGGATGACATTCTGGGCGGAGGCCTGAAAAAGGGCCATGAGCAAAAAAGCCGCAATGTAAAACAATCTTTTCATATTCCCCTATTTTACCAATTCTTTTCTTTCTGACGGGATTTCAGCAGAGCCGCCTTCTCCTTGTTGACCTTGTCCTGAGTTTCCTTCTCGCGGGCCTGAACCGCCTTCAGCATCTGTTGAGCCTGCTGAGGGGAAATCTTGGCGTCACCCTGTCCTTCGCCTTGCTGTGGCTCAGGTTGGTCGCCCTGATTCTGATCTTTATTCTGGTTCTGATCCTGATTACCGCTCTGGTCTTGATTGTTATTCTTGTCCTGATTCTGGTCGTTGTTGTTCTGGTTCTGGTCTTTGTCCTGATTCTGGTTCTTTTGGTCATCACCGCCTCCACCGCCCCCTTCGTTCTTCAGCATCTGCTTGGCGTAAGCATAATTCTCCTTTGCGTCCAGATCGTCCGGATTCTTGAGCAAGGACTGTCTGTAGGCATCCACGGCTGATTTCCAGTCCTTTTTCTGAACGGCGATATTGCCAAGATTATAATAGTAGTCAGCGGAATTGGCCGACACCGGAGCGACATCCTTCAACCTTTCCATTGACTTTCCCGCCTCATCGTAATTGCCTTCACGGTAAAGAGCCCCTGCAAGGTTATAGTTTGCTGCGAATGACGAGGTGTCCTTCACCTGAGCTTTACGGTACTCTATCTCAGCGTTCTGCCAATGTCCCTTCTTGAACTGACGGTTGCCGGCCCGTACTTCCTTGCGGTCAATCTGCGCGAAGGCCACCGTACCGGAAAGTGCCAGCAGAGCCGCCGCCAAAACATATTTCAATATATTTTTCATCTCTTTCCCTCAAACAAATGCCTGTGCGAACGTCTTTCCCCTATGAGCATCTCAAGGGCAAAGAACAACAGCGCTATTCCAAGAAAATACATAAACTGCTCGTCATATTCCTCGAAAACGACGGAGTTATATTCCTCATCCTCCATCTTGCGGATGTCGTTGATGATTGGGGTCAGGCCGAACTCATCGTTGCCGGCGTGGACATAGGCTCCGCCTCCGGAGGCGGCGACCTCCTTCAATGTCTCTTCGTCCAGACGTGTCACGACTATATTGCCGTCCTTGTCCTTCAAAAGGCCTCCATCCATCGGAATAGGCTGTCCGTCAGAGGATCCGACACCGATTGTGTAAACCTTGATCCCGGCGTCGGCAGCCTGTTTCGCGGCGGCCACAGCATCGTCCTCGTGATTCTCGCCGTCCGTGATCACAATGATAGCCCGGCTGTGCTCACTCTGGGCGCTGAACCCACGGATCGCCGTGTTGATGGCATCTCCGATGGCTGTTCCCTGAATCGGAATCGACTCCGTCGAAATTGAATTCAGGAACATCTTGGCGCTGACATAATCTGAGGTTATCGGCAGCTGGACGAACGAGGTTCCGGCAAAGACAATCAGACCTATCCGGTCATCCTGAAGTTTGTCGGTGATTCTGGATATTGCCAACTTGGCCCTTTCCAACCGATTGGGAGAATAGTCCTTGGCAAGCATCGAATTGGACACATCCAAGGCGATCATAATCTCAGCGCCTTTCGTCTTATGCTCCTTCAGTTTAGCTCCGATTTGAGGCCTGGACAAACCGACAGCGAAAAAGAAAAAAGCCAACGAAAAGAGAATCACCCTGACCCATAACTTGTTGCGGGACCACGAAGGCATGAGTTCATTCACAAGGGCCTCGTCTCCAAACTTGCGCAGACGGCGACGCCTGTTCCACAACCAAAGTCCCAATCCGAGAAAGAAGAACGGAATCAGGAGCAGCAACAAAAGATAATGCGGAGCGGCGAAAATTATCATGGCAACCTCCTTATCAACAGTTTAACAAGAGCCTCCAAGAGCAGGCAGATCAAAGCGGCAAGGGCGTAGGTCCCGAACAGTTCTTTGTAAACAGGGAAACTGTCAATGGTCGTGCGCGCCTTCTCCATCTTGTTGATGTCTGAATATATCTCCGCGAGCTTCGTGTTGTCAGTGGCTCTGAAATACTTGCCTCCGGTCATCGAAGCTATGTTGGAGAGCAGCTTCTCGTCAAGTTCCACCTTGACATTCTGCATCTGGACTCCCCAAGGTGTCATCACGGGATAAGGGGCCTCACCATTGGCGCCGACGCCAATCGTGTAGACTCTTATACCGTAGGTCTTGGCGATCTCGGCGGCGGTCTCAGGGGAGATCTCACCACAGTTGTTCACGCCATCAGTGAGCAGGATCACAACCCTGCTCTTCGCATCTGAATCCTTGATTCTGGCCACTGCCGTCGCAAGGCCGTTGCCGATGGCGGTGCCGTCCTCGATCAAGTCGGTGGAAATCTCTTTCATCAGGTTGATCAGTGTGGCCCTGTCGGTTGTCAGCGGACATTGTGTGTAACTCTCACCGGCGAACACCACAAT
>CAKVBK010000088.1 GCA_934725285.1 uncultured Bacteroidales bacterium
ACATCATCAAAGAGAGTTGTCAAGGTTGAGGCTACGGGCCAGGCCCATATTTCATCAACCTTCAATAATGTGATCATAGCCTTGACCAACAATCAGGGACAGGTGATCAGTTGGTCCTCAGCCGGTAAGAGCGGTTTCAGAGGCTCCAAGAAGAATACCCCGTATGCTGCGCAGGTCGCTGCCGAGGATGCCGCGAAGACTGCTTTTGACGCTGGCCTTCGTAAGGTGAAGGTCTTCGTGAAAGGTCCGGGCGCAGGTCGTGAGTCCGCGATCAGAACCATCAACAATGCTGGGATCGTTGTCACAGAGATTGTCGATGTCACCCCTATGCCTCATAACGGATGTAGACCAAAAGGCCGTCGTAAAGTCTGATTAATGAATTAAAACTAAAATTACTATGGCAAGATACATTGGTCCAAGTACAAAAATCGCCCGTAAATTCGGTGAGCCGATATTCGGAAGTGACAAGGATTTCGAGAAGAGAAACTATCCTCCGGGACAGCACGGTCTGGCGGCAAAGCGTAAGAAGCAGCGTGAGTATGGAATGCAGCTCAAAGAGAAGCAGAAGGTTAGATATATGTATGGCCTTCTCGAGCGTCAGTTCCACAACACTTACCTCAAGGCATCCAAGATGGCCGGTCTGAGAGGTGAGAATCTTCTCCTCCTCCTTGAGTCAAGACTTGACAACGTTGTCTACAGAATGGGCATCGCCCCGACCAGAGCGGCTGCCAGACAGCTTGTCAGCCATGCTCATGTCACCCTTAACGGTGAAGTTTGCAATATCCCTTCCGTTCAGGTGAAACCAGGAGATGTTGTGGCTGTCAGAGAGCGTTCCAAGAGTCTTGAAGTCATTCAGAAGAGTGTGGCGTCCGCTTCCAAATATTCATGGATCGAGTTCGACCCTAAGGCTCTTTCAGGCAAGTTCCTGAATCTTCCGGCCAGGGCTGACATTCCTGAAAACATCAACGAGCAGCTCATTGTAGACCTGTACTCTAAGTAAAATTAACACCCAAAAAGAATTAATATGGCAATCTTGGCATTTCAGAAACCGGACAAGGTGATAATGCTCGAAGGCACCGATACAGTCGGCCGCTTCGAATTCAGGCCTCTTGAGCCTGGGTACGGGCAGACCATCGGCAATGCTCTCAGACGCATTCTTCTCGCCTCTCTGGAAGGTTTTGCTATCAGCCAGATCAGGATTTCCGGCGTGGATCAAGAGTTCGCGACGATTCCTGGTGTGATCGAGGGGATGCAGGACGTCATCCTGAACCTTAAGCAAGTAAGGTTCAAGAGGATGGTCGATTCCGTAGACTCTGAGGTAGCGAACATTGTGATTAGCGGTAAGAATGAGTTTACCGCGGAGGATATTTCTAAAGGATTGTCTTCTTTCAAGGTGTTGAACCCTGAGCAGCACATCTGCTCACTCGAACCGTCAGTCACTCTTGAGATTTCCTTGACCATCACCAAAGGCCGTGGATTCGTTCCGGCCGAGGAGATGAGGGAGGAGAACACACCGATAGGCACTGTCCTTGTCGATGCGGTCTACACACCTATCAGAAAGGTCAATTGGACGGTTGAGAACTGGCGTGTCGAGCAGAAGACCGACTACGAGAAGCTGAACCTTGAGATAATCACTGACGGATCTATCTCTCCGAATATGGCGCTTCAGGAGGCGGCCAGTATCCTGATCTATCACTTCAAGCTTTTCACTGATGACAAGAAGATTTCCATCGAGAGCGCTGTCGAGTCCGACTCAAAGGAACTCGACGAGGAAAGCCTCAGGATGAGACATCTTCTTCTCACCAAGCTTTCAGACATGGGGCTCTCCGTGAGGGCGTACAACTGTCTGAAGGCCGCTGACATCGACACATTCGCGGACCTTGTTTCCTATTCAAGGAATGAACTCATGAAGTTCAGGAATTTCGGAAAGAAGTCCCTCAATGAGATCGACCAGCTTGTGGAGAAGATGAAGCTCCAGTTCGGGATGGATGTAAGAAAATATAATATTGAACCCAAGAAAAAGAACGCATAGAAATGAGGCACAATAAAGCAATCAATCATCTTGGCCGCAAGTCTGGCCACCGTAAGGCTCTGTTGGCCAACCTGGCGACTTCTTTGATCATGCACAAGAGGATCACTACGACAGTGGCTAAGGCCAAGGCTCTTAAGTCCTACGTTGAACCTCTCCTCACAAAGTCAAAGGAGGACACGACTCATTCCCGCAGAACTGTTTTCAGCTACCTTAAGAACAAGGAGGCTGTAAAGGAGCTCTTCGGAGTCATTTCAGCGAAGATCGCTGATCGTCCAGGCGGCTACACCCGCGTGCTCCACTTAGGCTTCCGCCAGGGAGACGGCGCTGATATGGCACTTATCGAACTTGTAGACTTCAACGAAGCTGCTCTTGCTGTCAAGAAGGAAGAGAAGAAGTCTACCCGTCGCAGCCGCTCAAAAAAGGCTGAGGCCCCAAAGGTTGACGAGGCACCTGTCGAGGCTCCTGCAGAAGAAGCACCAAAGGCTGAGTAAAGTCATTTTTATCCATAGAAGAAGTGGCGACTGGAATCCGGTCGCCACTTTTTTTGCCAAATTTTGCATCTGGTTCGATAAGGTCGTCATATTTTTTTCTTATATTTGCGCATTGAAAAGGTTCTGAGGGACCTTTTTTTTAGATTGAATATACTAAATCGTTATAACTAATCAATTTATGAATTATCTGTTCTATTTTGTGCCGGCGGCTTCGGTGATTGCCCTCTTCTTTGCGTGGCTTTTCTACCGCCAGATGAAGAAAGAGAATGAAGGTACACCAACAATGAGGGAAATCGCCCAGTATGTCCGCGAGGGCGCGATGGCATACCTCAAGCAACAGTACAAGGTTGTCGGAATCGTGTTTGTCATTCTGGCTGTATTGTTCAGTGTCTTGGCCTTTGGTTTTGGTGTGCAGAACAAATGGGTCCCTTTCGCTTTCCTGACAGGAGGATTCTTCTCGGCTCTGGCTGGTTATATTGGTATGAGGACCGCGACATACGCTTCAGCCAGAACCGCCAATGCTGTCAGCAAATCTCTTAATTCCGGCCTGAAGCTTGCTTTTCGTTCCGGAGCTGTTATGGGGCTTACCGTCGTCGGTCTCGGGCTTCTTGACATTTCAATCTGGTGGGTGATCCTGAACGCTTTCGTGCAGGAGGCCAGCGAGTCACAGACTTTGGTGGTTATCACGACGACTATGCTTACATTCGGAATGGGTGCTTCTACCCAGGCTTTGTTCGCAAGGGTTGGCGGTGGCATCTACACCAAGGCCGCTGACGTGGGTGCTGACATTGTCGGCAAGGTGGAACAGGATATTCCTGAGGACGACCCAAGGAATCCGGCAACAATCGCGGACAACGTAGGAGACAATGTCGGAGATGTCGCAGGAATGGGCGCAGACCTTTATGAGTCGTACTGTGGCTCTGTACTTGCGACGATGGCTCTTGGCGCCTCGGCTTTCTTCGGTGACGTTGACGCGCAGATGCGGGCCATCATCGCTCCGATGATGATCGCCGCCATAGGAGTCGTTCTTTCAATCATTGGAATATATGCCGTCAGGACTAAGGAGGGTGCGGGCCTTCAGCAACTTCTGAAATCCCTGAGTGTGGGGACCAATCTCAGCGCATGTCTCATCGCTGTTCTGACATTCGTTGTGTTCTATGTGCTTGGTTTTGCCAATTGGTGGCAGCTCAGCCTTTCGGTTATCGCCGGTCTGCTTTCCGGAGTCGTCATCGGAAAGGCCACCGAGTACTACACTTCACACTCCTATAAGCCGACACAGGATCTAGCCGAGAGCTCGCAGACTGGGCCGGCCACGGTGATCATCAATGGAATCGGCCTTGGAATGATTTCGACTTGCATTCCTGTCGTGACTATTGTCGCCGCTATCTTGATATCTTACCTTTGCGCCACTGGTTTCTCCTTTGACCCGGCTTACATCAGCAACGGACTTTATGGGATCAGCATCGCCGCTGTAGGTATGCTCTCAACACTTGGAATCACCCTTGCGACCGATGCTTACGGCCCTATTGCCGATAATGCGGGCGGTAACGCGCAGATGAGCGAACTGGACCCGGAGGTGCGCCGCCGTACGGACACGCTTGACGCTCTTGGCAACACGACAGCCGCCACAGGAAAGGGATTTGCGATCGGTTCCGCCGCTCTTACGGCTCTGGCTCTCCTTGCTTCTTACATCGAAGAAATAAAGATCGGGCTCCAGCATGTCGGCACAGCTGTGCTCCAGATCGGTGACAAGGTTGTCAATGTGGCAGAGGCCACAATTCCTGAGATTGTAAGCTACTATCAGGTTAACTTGATGAATCCTCGTGTCCTTGCCGGAGTCTTCATCGGGGCGATGATGGCATTCCTGTTCTGTGGTATGACAATGAATGCCGTCGGGCGAGCCGCACAGAAAATGGTTGTCGAGGTCCGTCGTCAGTTCCGGGAGATTAAAGGCATACTTGATGGCAGACAACGCCCTGATTACAAGCGATGTGTGGAAATTTCCACAAAGGCCGCCCAGCACGAGATGGTGGCTCCGGCACTCACTGCCATCATAGTCCCTGTCATTGTTGGTATCATTCTTGGAGAGGCAGGTGTTATGGGCCTTCTCATAGGTGGCCTTGGTGCGGGATTCATTCTTGCCATATTCCTTGCCAACTCGGGCGGAGCCTGGGACAATGCCAAGAAATATGTCGAGGACGGTCACTTCGGTGGCAAGAACTCTGTCAACCATCACGCCACGGTTGTTGGAGACACAGTCGGTGATCCTTTCAAAGACACGTCAGGACCATCGCTGAACATCCTCATCAAACTTATGAGTATGGTCTCAATCGTGATGGCTGGACTGATTGTTATGATTCACGGTTGATGAATGACGAACTTACAGTATTATAATAATGAAAAAAATTACCATTAGAGATGTGGCGAGAGAGGCTGGGGTGTCTGTCACCCTGGTTTCTTTCGTGATGAATGCCAAGATGGGGAAGGATGGACGTTTGGACTGTCCTGTCAATCCCGACACGGCTGAAAGAGTTCTGCAGGTTGCCAAGCGACTGGGCTACAGGAGGAACAATGCGGCGGCGTCCCTGAGAAGCGGACGTTCTCATTCGATTGCGGTGATTGTCTCGGACATCGCCAATCCTTTCTTTGCCGAAATATGCAGAAACATTGAGAACATCGCTTACAAGGCTGGCTACACGGTGATCTTCGCCAGCTCAGAGGAAAATCCTCAGAAATTGTCCCATCTTGTGGAGACAATGGTGGGCTACAATGTTGAAGGACTGATTGTGGCGCCTTGCCTGGGAGGTGAGCCTGCTCTTGCAAGGGCATTGAGCATCGGTATTCCTACCGTGCTCATTGACAGGAATATGCCGGGGGACGAGTTCGGACGAGTTCTTGTAGACAATGTCGATGCCGGGAAGATGGCCACCAGGTACTTGATCCATCAGGGATTCGGCAAGATTGAGATGTTTACCTACAAATCCGGAGTCACCAGTCTCACTGACAGGGAATCGGGCTATACGATTGCTATGGAGGAAGCGGGCCTCAAGGATGACGTCAGAATCCATAAGATTGAATATGAGGCCGAGGCTGCCAAGAAAGATGTGATTGAAGTGTTCCGTGATGCTGTGAAGCGTGGAACCGAAGCCTTCATCCTGCCAACAAAGAGGATTGCGATGTACGGCTTCAATGCGCTTAATGTCTTGGGCCTCAGTATGCCGAAGGATTTCTCGTTTGTCTGCTTTGACGAGAGCGATGTCTATGAGCTGAACAAGCCGGTTGTCCCTCACATAATCCAGCCTCTTTCCGAGATCGCGTCCAAGTCATTCGATCTGTTGCAGAAGATGATAGACAACACGGTGACCGAAGATGAGAAGACCTCCCTGCTCAATGTCAAACTTGTGCTGGGAGGCCGATTCGGTGGAGAATCTACACAGGCGTCTTTCTAGATCACCGTATTGTAGATTTTTTCAGCTTGAGCCTTGCGGTAGGCGTCCAGCTTTTCGGAGACTGTCGAGTCTAGAAGGGCGAGGATTTCTGCCGCAAGGATTGCTGCATTCTTTGCTCCGCCAATAGCCACTGTTGCGACCGGAATTCCTGTTGGCATCTGCACCATTGACAGAAGAGAATCCAGTCCGCCGAGGGCCTTGGTCTGCATCGGCACGGCGATCACAGGCAAAGTCGTCAGCCCTGCCGCGACTCCCGCGAGGTGAGCGGCGCCACCGGCTCCGGCTATTACCACTCCGAACCCACGTCCTTTGAGAGCTTTGGTATATTCAAACATCAATTCGGGGGTTCTGTGGGCGCTGATCACCCTCTTTTCAAATTCAATCCCGAAGTCGGAGAGAATCTGTTCGGCTCCCGACATGACATCATAGTCACTCGTTGAGCCCATGATAATTGCTACTTTCAGCATAAATTATTGAATATTAATAAGTTTTTTTTACGCCTCGGTCCAGTGAATCTTGATTCCATCCTTTTCCATCCCCCTGAACCAGGTCATCTGGCGTTTGGCGAACTGATGGATGGCGTTGGCCAAGAGGGTGTGCATCTCCTCGTAAGTCAGGATGCCGAGGACGTACTGGGTGACGAATTTGTACTCAAGCCCGTAATAGACAAGATCTTCCGGCCTGATTCCGCTGTCAAGGAGTCCTTTGACCTCCTCGATCATCCCACCGGCCAGCCTCTCGTCAAGCCTCCGGTCAATCCTCGC
>CAKVBK010000089.1 GCA_934725285.1 uncultured Bacteroidales bacterium
ATGGATGTCTATGACATGGCCGAATGGTGCTGCCTCACCGAGCTCGGAAGGATCTCGATGGAGCACGGCAACGCCCCTGTCGAAGTTCCTGACTTCACCCGTGGCGCCTGGGACCAGATCAAGGGCTTCTCCTACGCCTTCGCAAAATAAGATAGCCGTAGCAGTGCCACGGCTTCAGTTTTACGAACTTTTGCAGTATTTTTGCAAAAGCAAAATGAAACGAACAAAAATCATGAATAAGATGAAAGCGTTAAAAATCTTCGCTGTCGCCGTTTTGGCGATCATGCTTGCGGTTCCATGCCGCGCCTATGTGTCATCTGTAGCCGCTCCTGCCGCCCAGACGACATCCACATCACTCACCAAAAACAACGGGACCGCTGCCGGGAAGGCTCTTCTGGCTCTCTACACACAGTACAAGAGCAACGGAAGCCTGGATATGACGAACCCGACGAACATTGTGAATATGGTCACTCTTGCCAATAACATCAAGGGACTGAAATCCAACGTAAACACGGCCAATTTCGTCAAAGGACTGATCTCCGGTTCCGGTAAACTGGTCAACAACAGCAACTCCAGCACAGTACTCGGCAGCCTGACCAAACTTGCGGGGATGGATCTCTCCTCATTGCAGACTTCCGCAAAGACTGCGGCCAAGACTGCCGCAAGCAATGCCGCCAAGTCAGCTGCCACCGAGGCCCTTTCAAAGATCGCGTCTTCAAAGAATGCCTCCACGGCAGTTTCAAACGCCAAGGAGATCGCTTCCGCCGCATCGACCCTCTCCACTCTTTTCAAGACCTTGAAGAAGTAGGAATATCATAGGGCATGTGACTGACAACCTTAGAAGGCTGTGAAGCCTAAAGGGTTGTCTGTCAATATAATAAACGATGACCTTGTGCTGTATTTAGCACAAGGTCATCGCTTTTCTCGTTGAGTGTCAGGGCGTTGCCCGCCACGGCAGCCTTATCGGAAATCTTCGTACTCGGGCATTCCGAGGCCTGAGATGAAGTCCTTGAACTGTTTGTCGTCCTTAGGGCAGATCAGAAGCACATCACCGGTGTCAACCACTATGTAGTCTTTGAGGCCTTTGATGGCGTAGAGCTTTTTCTTGTCACCGCAGACCAGCATGCTGTTCTCATTGCCTTCGCCAAGAATCTTGTCAGTGAACACGACGTTGCCGTCTTTGGACTTGTCACTGATGTTCCTGAAAAGAGAGTCCCAGCTGTCGATGTCAGACCATCCGAAGTCTCCGCAGTAGAGCCATGCGCGGTCGGTCTTCTCCATCACACCATAGTCAATCGAAATCTTCGGGCAGTCTGAATATGCCTTCTCGATGAACACCTGCTCATCTTTGCTCCCCAAAGTGTCTTCCCAGCCTGTGAACAAGGAGGTGACATCAGGAATATATTTCTCCATCTCTTCCTTGATCACAGAAGCCTTCCATGCGAATATTCCTGAGTTCCAGTAGAATTCTCCTGTCTTGCAGAACACCTCGGCGAGGGCCTTGTCCGGTTTCTCGGTGAAAGTCTTTACCTTGAGAGGCGCTCCCGAACCGAGTTGTTCCCGGTCTCCTGTGGCTTGGATGTAGCCATAACTTGTGTCAGGTTCCGTCGGGTGGATTCCGATAGTCATGAGTACCGGTCTGCTTTCGGCATATTCCATTACCTTCTGCATGGAGGCTTTGAAATTCTCCTCGTCAGTGATGATGTGGTCCGCCGGGGTGGCGATGATTGTCGCGTCGGGATTCCGTTTGAGGATGCTGTAGGTCGCGTAGGCTATGCACGGGGCGGTGTTGCGGGCGTATGGTTCCAGAAGCAGGTTGCTTTCAGGAAGTTCAGGAATCTGGGCGTGGACGAGGTAGGAGAATCTTGCCAAAGTGACCACGATGATGTTCTTTGATGGAACGATTTCCGAGAAGCGCTCATAAGTGCTTCTTATGAAGGATTTCCCGGTCCCGGTTATGTCCAGGAACTGCTTGGGTTTCGATTCTCTGCTTATGGGCCAGAAGCGATTCGCCGTGCCTCCGGCCATTATTACGCAGTATCGGTTATTTTTGTTCATATCTTAGTGCTTAGCAATATGTTCCTAAATCGTACTGTCACTTCGACAGGCTCAGTGACCTGCTTCCTGCTTCGGTTGCTGAGCCTGCCGAAGCACCGAATCGTCAGAGGTACATCGGGTAAAACGCGTTCGGGAACCATTCCACAATTTCCTTCCCTCCGTCGAACGTCACCGCCACGACATCAAAGTTGACCTCCATGTCAGCGGAAATCCTTTTGTCTTTCGCGGTGTGCAGGTACCTCAGCGCCGCGTCCGCAACCTTCCTCTGCTTGCTCGCCGTCACGTTCTCCTCCGGGGAGACCATCACAGGTGCGACACGGCTCTTGACTTCCACAAAATGCACACCATTTTTGTCAAGACTTATGATGTCGATCTCCAGATGTCCTGTCCTGTAATTCCTCTGCACGATGGTGTGTCCTTTGCCGGTCAGAAACCCACAGGCTACATCCTCTCCTCTACGCCCCAGCTCCATCCGTGGAGTCATCTGTTTTTCAGTGTCTTTCATAGTCTTGGCCAAATGTTTATCCTAACGTCACGATCGTCACACCCGACCCGCCGAACTGAACCTGCTCATCGCGGACAGAGGTGACCCCTGGGATTGTCCTCAAATATTTCTGCAATTCGTCCCGCAGCGCTCCTGTGCCTTTGCCGTGGATGATGCGGACAGATCCGATGTTCAGCATGATGGCGTCGTCGATGTAGTGCGTTACGATGTCAAGCGCGTCCGAAACCCGCTCTCCACGCACGTCCAGCTCTGGCGAGAACGCCAGCCTGCGCTCCCTCAGGCCGGAATCGTCCTGTGCGGCCCGAGGCTTGATGTTCTCCCTGACAGACGCTTTATATTCATTGGAAGAGATCCGCTCGACTCTGTCCAGAGGCATCTTGCTGGTGATGTTGCCGATGGCGACGGTCACGGCCTTGTTGGACACCCGGATGACCTCGCCGGCCATCCCGTTGTCCTTCACCCGTACTTTCTCCCCGACCTTCAGAACTCCGCCACGGAATTGCTCTTGAGCCTGCGGCTGACCGGCATCCTGAGATCTGCCCTTGCGGACGTTCTGACGCATCTTCCTGTCTTCCAGCTGCTTGAGCTTCTTCTCGATGTAGTCATCGTGATTCTTTTGCTCGTTCTCCTTCTTGGCCTGGAGCGAGGACATGAAATCCTGCAGGGCTTTTCTGGCATCGGATGTCTTCTCCTTGTCGGCCTGTGATTCCTTTATGGTACGGATGGTGTTTTCAACCGTCTTGTTTGCGCCCTGCACGATCTCCTGGGCTTCTTTCTTGGCCTGGTCCAGAATCTCCTTCTTGGTCTGTTTCAGCCCTTCAAGTTCTTTCTGGTAGCGCTCTGTGATGTTTTCCAGAGTCTTGTCAGTGTTTTTTATCCTCTGGAGCTTCTCGTCAAGGGCGCGGCGGTTGCGCACGATCTTGCGCAGGTTCCGTTCCATGCCCACGAACTCCTCTCCGGCCCTGGCCTCGGCGTCTTTGACTATGCTCTCCGGGAGTCCCATCTTGCGGGCCAGCTCGAAGGCGAACGAGTTTCCCGGCATTCCTATGTCCAGTTTGAACAGAGGCTGGATCTTGGCCGCATCGAACTGCATCGCGCCGTTGATGACTCCGGTGTCTGAACCCGAGGCGTACAGCTTGAGGTTCGTGTAGTGGGTCGTGATGACTCCGTAGACCCCTCTCTTGTCCATTTCGCTGAGGATGGCCTCGGCGATGGCTCCTCCGGCCGCAGGCTCCGTGCCTGAGCCGAACTCGTCGATCAATATCAATGTCTTGTCGTCAGCCTTCGCCAGCATCGTCTTCATGTCGTCCAGGAACGAACTGTAAGTGCTGAGGTCGTTCTCGATGTTCTGGTCGTCGCCGATGCTTACCATGATTCTGTCGAACACAGGAAGTTCCGAAGTCTCGGAAGTCGGGATCAGCATTCCCCACTGGAACATGTACTGAAGCAGGCCTGTGGTCTTGAGGCACACTGACTTGCCGCCGGCGTTAGGGCCTGAGATCAAAAGAATATGCTTGGCCGGAGTCAGGCGGATTGAGACGGGCACGATGTCCTTCTTCTCTTTGTGCAGGGCTCTTTCCAGAAGTGGGTGGCGGGCCTTGCGCAGATTCATCTCCCCGTTGTCGGAGATGATCGGTGCTCCGGCCTTGAAATCGAGGGCGACCTGTGCCTTGGCCACAAGGAAATCGATCTCGCCGATATATTCAGCGGAGTTGATGAGGTCAGGAACGTATGGTCTGACGAAATCGCTGAACACCGCGAGAATGCGCTGGATTTCCTGAGCCTCGTCAGCGTGAAGGGTCACGATCTCGTTTTCCAGTTCGATGATCTCGGCCGGCTCCACGAAGGCTGTCTTGCCGGTGGCCGAGGTGTCATAGACGAATCCCTGGATCTTTTTCTTGCTTGAGCTGTTGACAGGAATCAGCAGTTTTCCGTCTCTTACAGAAAGCCCGGCGTCCTCGTCCACAAGACCGTCAGCCTGTGCCTGCTTGAGGATCGCGTTCGCCCTTTTGGAGATGGCTCCCTCCTTTGTCTTTATAGCGCGTCTGATTTCGAGCAGCTTGTCCGAGGCCGTGTCCTTTACATCACCGAACTTGTCCAGAATCGTGTCAATCCTTCTCTGGACCTCCGGGAAACTCATGACCGGGGCGCTCATTCTTTTAAGGTTAGGGTACACTCCGTCCTTGATGGACATAAAGAAGTTGGTCAGCTTGCGGACAGTCTCGACCATCGTGCGCAGCTTGCCCAGCGAAAGGAGGTCGATCGTGTAGCCGGTGTTCTCCAGCGGCTTGAGGAAGTCGAGGCAGTCAATGTACCCGTTGGTCGGAAAGTTCTCCTCGAACATCACGATAAGCCTCATTTCATCGGTCAGCGCCAGCCTCTCCCCGATGACTTTCGGGTCGTTGCTGAACGTCTCCTCCGTCACCCTCGTGACGGCATATTCAGTGGAACATCTGTCGGCCACGAAGGTTCTGACCCTGTCAAATCCCAACTTGCTCTCCAATCTGGTGTCAATCTCTGTTCCGTGTACCCGCTCCTGCATATTCGTAAATTATTGTTTTCCCTCCTGCGCGCGCTTTTCCTCCGGTGTGCCGTCGCCCGCGCCGAGGAGAAGTTTAAGTTCGTTGATGTTGCCGATGCTCTTGATGCTGCCGCCTCGCACAAATGAGATTCCCCCGGTCTCTTCCGAAACCACAACCACGTCAGCGTCAGTTTCTTCCGAGATTCCGATCGCCGCCTTGTGCCTCATTCCATAGTGAGCGGGGATGTCTTGGCGTCCGGTGATGGGCAGGGTGCAGCGCGCGGCCACAATCCTGTCTCCTCCGATGATCATCGCTCCGTCATGCAATGGTGAATTCTTAAAGAATATGTTCATTATCAGTCTTCTGGTGACTTTCGCGTCCACGATGTCCCCGGTCTCGATGATGAAGTCAAGCGAATCCTTGCGAGGGAACACAATCAACGCTCCGGTCTTGTCGGCCGACATCGCCCTGCATGCCTCGGCGATCTCGTTGACGGTGCCTCCGGCCATCTTCTGCTCTTGGATACCCATCAGTCTGTTGAAAAAATCCCGGCTTTTTCCCGCCACGCCATAGCGTGAGCCGAGTTTCATCAGGAAGTGCCGCACCTCCGGCTGGAATATGACGATGAGGGCGATCACTCCCACATCGATGAAAGTCCCCAGCAGGGCGTTCATCAACTTCATGTTGAATGCGGCCACGACCACCCTCAGGACGAAAAGCAGGATGACGGCCACGAAGATATTCATTGCCGCAGAGCCCCTTATCCATCTGAACGCCAGATAGATGAATATGGCCACCATGAGTATGTCAAGGATGTCCGCAAACGAGATGTTGAGGAATCCGAAGATATTCAAAAGCATCATTGTCTCATTTCGAGGTACAAAGATAGTCAATCCTTGGATTTATTCACCAAGGCTTACCGATGATTTCTCTGATTATTAAGGAGTAGGCTTGTGGAAAACTTTGTTAATTGAAAAAAAAATGCTACCTTTGCAGTCCGCAAAATAGTGCGGAATAACGTAAAATATTTATTTACAATTAATTAATCAAACCAATGCCTGGATTAATTGGAAAGAAAATCGGAATGACTTCCGTTTTCGGTGCTGATGGAAAAAATATTCCATGCACCGTCATCGAGGCTGGTCCGTGTGTTGTCACGCAACTGCGTACAGTAGAAAAAGATGGCTATGCCGCTGTACAGCTTGCCTATGACGAAATCAAGGAGATACACGCCAGCGCGCCTCTTATGGGCCATTTCAAAAAGGCAGGGACCACCCCTAAACGCAAGCTTGTCGAGTTTCCGGCAGACTTCCAGGGTGAGCTCAAGCTTGGAGACACCGTCACCGTCACCGATGTCGTCACAGATGATGTCAAGTACGTTGATGTTGTCGGTACTTCCAAAGGCCGTGGCTTCCAGGGTGTTGTTCACCGTTATCATTTCGCCGGTGTAGGCGGAGCGACACACGGTCAGCACAACAGACTGCGTAAGCCGGGTTCTCTCGGTGCGTCATCTTGGCCTTCACGCGTGTTCCCTGGAATGCGTATGGGCGGCCACATGGGCAACGAAAGGGTCAAGGTCTTCAACCTCGA
>CAKVBK010000090.1 GCA_934725285.1 uncultured Bacteroidales bacterium
CAGATCATCAGCGGTGAGCGCAGGTTCAAGGCCTGCAAGAGGGCGGGAATGGATATCATCCCGGCCTACATACGCACAGCTGACGACCAGGGGATGCTTGAAATGGCCATCGTGGAGAACATCCAGAGGCAGGATCTCGACCCGATCGAGGTGGCCATGAGTTACCAAAGGCTTATGGACGAGTGCAATCTCACACAGGAGATGATGGCGCAGCGTGTCGGCAAGAAGCGCGCTTCGGTCGCCAACTACCTGAGGCTTCTCAAACTGCCTACCAAGGTTCAGCACGATCTCAAGACCGGACTTCTCAGCACCGGACATGCGAAGGTGCTTCTCGGAGTGGAGGATCCTCATATTCAGGAACTTCTCTGCGACCTCGTGATAAAGGACGGTCTTTCGGTGCGTCAGTTGGAGGAGAAGGTCCACAAACTGAGCAAAGGCGAAAATGCCAAACCAACCCCTAAGCAGCAGGACCTTCCTGATGAATATTACCGCGTCCTTGAGCACATCGGCAAGTTTTTTGATAACAGCATCAGCCTGAAACGCTCGGCCTCCGGAAAGGGAACGATGACAATCAAGTTCAACTCCGACGAGGAAGTGGGCCGGTTCCTCAAAGCCCTTGAGGACTCGAACATCTAAGAAAAACAATGAAGGATCTGATTCTCAGGATATGTCTGGCGCTTGTCTGCCTGGCGGCCTTTTCCACGGGTGCGAAAGCGCAGTTCAGGGAAGAGGCGTTCAGCCAGACCTACAATGACCCGAGCGACACCACATCGGCAAGGGATTCCATCGATAAGATGTGGTCGTTCCGCGAGTTTTTCAGAGGTGTGAGCCACAAGGACACGACATTGAGGATCGGAACGATGTTCGCCGGCTCCACCGTGTTCATCGGCGCTGAGCAGATCTACAACAAACAGTACTGGAAGCTGCCGCTCGTATACGGAGGAATAGGCACGACTTTGGGGCTGGGAATCCACTACAACAGCAAGTACAAACACTCCAAGAAAGGCTACGACATCGCGATGGCGCTTGACCCGAACATGGAGTTTGACCTTGACACCAGATCAAGGGACATGGCCACCTACATGTTCGCCAGCGCTGGGCTTATATATTGGGCGACACTGATGGACGGAGTCGTCAACTATAAAAAAGACGTGAAGAACCAGCCGGGAAAGGCTACGATATATTCAATTCTTCTGCCGGGATTGGGCCAGGCCTACAACGGCGAATATTGGAAGATTCCTATCTATTGGGGAATGCTGGTAGGATCTTACCACTATTACGCGACCTTCAGCAAGAACTACAAAAGGTACAAGCGGATCCACAATGAGGCGACGGCGACGGACGGCAGCTACCAAGGGAGCATTCCGGCGGAAAGGGCGCTATATTTCCGAAACGTCTATCGTAGGTACAGGGACTATTCGGTAGTCGCCATCGTCGGGAGCTATCTGCTGCAGGTGATAGACGCGAACGTGTTCGCCTATATGCAGGACTTCGAAATGAACGACGACCTCACCCTGAAGGTCACACCGACCATCATATCGCCCTGCAATGAATATATTCCTCCATATAATGAATATGCGATAGCGTCCCCTGCCCATTCCGTTCCTCCGATGAGCTTCGGCTGCGGGGCCTTCGGGGACAACGCCATCGGCCTCAAGGTAGGAATCAGCTTTTAACGACATTTGACTGATGAGACGGACCACAACCATAACTGTGCTGCTGTGTCTTCTGACGCTTGCCTTTCAGGAAAGCGCTGACGCACAGATATTCAGAAAAAAGATAAAAGAGGAGAATCAGGAGCTGAAGGCGCAGGTGGATTCCTTGCGCAAGGTGTTGGAGGAGGTGCGCAAAGAGAACAGGGTCAGGGACAGCATCGCGGACGAGATGATTGATGTCTATGAGGAAAACCGGTTCAAGACGGCCGCCGGGCTCAGTCCTGAAGAATACAACGCGGACATAACTGACAGTCTTCTCAGTATATGGTACCTGCACCGCCAAGCCAGAAAGAATGAGGAAGGAAGCGGGTATGATATGGATTCTGTCCGCTTCACCACAAATGTTCCGGACGATGTGATGCTGGAAAGGTTCAGGAAGATGAACTCTTTCATCACACTCCCCTACAACGAGAAGGTCCGCAATTATATGATCCTCTACTCCGAGAAGATGCCGACCAAGATGAGCTCAATCCTGGGACTGTGCAAATACTATATGCCGATCTTCGAGGAGACGTTCAACAAGTACAACCTACCCGATGAGTTGAAGTATATGGCGATCATCGAGTCAGCCCTGAATCCGGTCGCCGTCTCAAGGGCGGGGGCGAAGGGAATGTGGCAGTTCATGTTCAGGACAGCCCAACTTTACGGATTGGAAATCAACTCATTCGTGGACGAGAGGCTGGATCCGTTCAAGTCGGCTGACGCGGCGGCGCGTTATCTGATTGACTCATACAATGTGTTCGGAGACTGGAATCTTGCGATCTCGTCCTACAACTGCGGCTCCGGCAACATCAACAAGGCCATCCGAAGAAGTGGCGGCAAGAGGGATTTCTGGTCGGTCTACAATTACCTTCCGCGCGAGACAAGAGGTTATGTGCCAGCTTTTGTCGGTGCAATGTACGCGATCAAATACAGCAAGGAGTACGGCCTCGTGCCGGCCAACATCCAGATGCCCGCACAGCTGGACACGTTTGAGATTCATAGGAATCTGCATTTCAAGCAGATAAGCGAATTGGTCGGGATCTCGGTGGATGAGCTCAGGAACCTCAACCCGCAATACATCAAGGACGTCATTCCCGGCAACAGCGGATCCTATATCCTCCGCATTCCTTACAACTACTCAAGTGATTTCATCGCCCACGAGGATTCCATCTACACCTACAAGGCCGCTGAATACCTAAACCCTCAGGCCCTTCTGGACACCAAGAGCCAAAGCGCAGGCTCCACTTCTTCCGGAGGGACAATCACTTACAAGGTGAAGAAAGGTGACACGCTCGGAAAGATCGCCGCAAGGTACCACGTGACAGTCAACCAGCTCAAAAAGTGGAATCACCTCAGGAGCACGAACCTCAGCATCGGACAGAAGATCCGCATCTACAAGTCCAGCACAAATTGAACCTTCACCTCAGACACGGGACGTTTTGGTTCTTTCATAAATGAATATTGAACAGTAGAGGCTCTGAGATAGCACTTCAGAGTCTTCGTTTTCCTTATCCCGGACATGAACTTGCCTCCGGCGGCAATGAAGGCGCTCCAACCTCTTCCATAATAGGCCGGAACTGTGAAATTGCCAGGCGCGTCCCGTTCGTAGGAATATATCCGGTCATCCCAGTGATCAACAATGAATATGGTCCCTCGAAGATAGACGCTGAACCGATCTGTCTTTCTGCCACCTTCGACATACCACAAACCGGCAAGAGAACGGCATAGAAGACCCTCGGCACGGATCCGCATTTTCCAAGCCGGATTGTCGGACGGACCGTAGCGGGCCGACAGCCCGGAGCTGGACCAATCGAAATCACATCGGGCTCCGGTACGGAACTTAAGGACTTCCTCATAAGGCCGGTAACGTTCAGTAATCCTCACGGTAAGCACGGAAGTCCCCGACAATTGCACCGGAGCCTTGAACAAGGCTTTCAGCTGTCTTTTGGAATGTTCGCCATCTTTCATCGCGACATCCACCGTCGCCGAAATTCCGGACCGCTCCAGTCCGACAGCGACACCGGCCTCGTCTGAAGTCTTTGTCCAGCCTCTTACACCGCCAGTGTATTCGGAAGAGAAATCCTTCGGATAACAGCGTATGACGGACGACACCCTCCATTCATTCCCAAACGGGACGACTGTTCCGGTGACAAATCCCATGCAGGCTCCAAGAAAATCCCAAGCCGCCTCCCCGAACAAATCCACACCTCTCCAAGAGCAGCGGAAATCCGCGGAGACCTTTCCTCCGCTTGGTTTTCTAGATATAATCAAAGGTTCTGTCAGGCAGTAACCTGTCAGTGACAACTGCCCGTGTCGCCCGTAGTAAGCGATATTTCCGCCAGCCAATGAAGAGATCTCCGCCCTCTTTCCGCTCTCGCACCATGTTCTCAAACCCGGAAACGAAGCGAGGGCGGAAATCACGATACGTCCGACGGAGAAGTCGGCGGCCACACCTCTGTGTGATCCTGTTCCTGACCAAGACCATGACGGAGATATTCCTGAAGGTCTTCTGTAGAAGGATGCCGATGAGGAAAGACCCGACAAAGACATCCCGCTCCAAAGCGTCAGCCCTTGACCGAACCTTGCGTTGAAGTCCCCGACAAGGATTTTGCCCAAGCTCTTGTTTCCATAATATGCAATGTTGGCCGACCAGGCGGACGGAGGAAACTGATTCATGCCTGAATATCTCGTCCTTGCCGCCAATGACAGTTCTACCGCGTCAGCATAGTCCAGCCGGTACTTCGCTCCGTAGTTATATTCATTTCCCTTGACAGCGAATCTGGCCAAGGCTTCATTGCTGACAGCCTTGTATGATTGATAAGGCTGCCCCGGGAGCGAGCGGCTGCGAAGTGAGATGAACGGCTTGAGAGCGTTTGCCAATTCCTCACCGAAACCATCTATCGAGGCCAATTCCGAAAATGAAAGGACGTCCCCCGCCCGTGTCCGGTAATCAATCAGACTGGCGACCTGATACTGGCTCAAGAGTCCGCTTGAAAGCATTCGGCTTCTGGTCGCTGAGTTGATTTCCAATGGACGGGACAAGAAAGCCGTGAACCTTTCAATCTCCTGCTCGTCAAGTTCCTCCACCGAATAGGCCCCCGTTAGACAGGCGATCGCCCTCAGCCGCTCATCAGCCTGGGCAAAGAGGCTCTGACTGACCGGAAGCAACGCGAAAAGCATGGTTATGAAGTTTACTTTAATATTCATAGTCATTCAGTTCAGGCTGGCAAGATAAGGCAAAGAAACGTAAATAATGAAAAGAAAAATAAATCGATGGTATGTTTTTTCTGTTTTTTATGGAATATTGCTAATTTTGTTCTTTAATATAACACAATCAAAGCCATGAGCAACGTCAGATTATTTGACAAATCATTCAAGCCGTTCATTCCAAATGAGCAGATTGAGAAAGCCATCGACAAGGTAGCCGAGAAGATCAACCGCGATTTTGACGGATGTACTGACTGTCCGGTACTCCTGTGCGTGCTGAACGGTTCGCTGATGTTCACCTCCGAGCTGATGAAAAGGCTGAGCTTCAACTGTGAGCTGATCTGCATCAAACTTTCGTCCTACGATGGGACGCACACCACAGGCAATGTACGAGAGACGATGGGGATGACAAGAAGCGTTGAAGGCAAGAGAGTGATCGTTGTGGAGGACATCGTGGACAGTGGCAACACTATCGTGGAGTTGAAGAACATCCTGAAGGAGAAAGGCGCCGCCGAGACAAAGATCTGCACTATGCTTCTCAAGCCGGCTTCCTACACCAAAGATGTCAAGCTCGATTATGTCGCGATGGAGATTCCGGATGATTTCATAGTGGGATTCGGACTGGACTACAATGAACTCGGCAGAAACCTCAAGGACATTTATGTATTGGACACAGATATGAAATACTTTATCCTATTTGGCCCTCCAGGCGCCGGGAAAGGCACCCAGGCCACAGCGATGGTTGAAAAATACAACCTCCGCCATCTTTCCACCGGAGAGCTTCTCCGTGGCGAGATAGCCAATGGAACCGGGCTCGGCCTCAAGGCAAAGGCTCTGATCGACGCGGGCGAACTCGTTCCGGACGAGGTTGTGGAAGGCATGATCGAAAACAAGTTCAAGAGCGTGACCGGAGTGTCCGGCTTCCTTCTTGACGGATTTCCTCGCACAATCGCACAGGCCGAGGCCCTCGACAGGATGCTGGCAAAGAACGGCGAGGCTGTAACCTCGGTTGTCTCCATTATGATACCTGACTCGATGATCAAGGAGCGTATCCAGCACAGGGCCGCCATCGAAGGCCGCGCCGACGACGCCAAGGAGGAGACCATCAACAACAGGATCAAAACCTATCACGAGAAGACCGAACCTCTTGTCGAGTTCTACAAGAAGGCCGGCAAGTATCATGAGATTGACGGAACCGGCACCATCGATGAGGTTCGCGGCAGAATTTTCTCCCTAATGGACAAATCATAACGTAAAATATGATAGGATCACTTCTTGTCACCGTTCTGCTCGCAGGTTCTCCCCTGAAGTTGAGCGGTGATAATATTTCTCAGATTGTCAACGAGTTGACAACTGAAGAGAAGGCTGCCCTACTGATAGGCAGCGGAGCCAAGGCTTTCGATGGAGTTGGCTACACTACACTCTATGTTAAAGGTGCCGCCGGAACGACTCACCCTATTGAAAGGCTCGGAATCCCGGCCATTGTGCTGGCCGACGGCCCTGCCGGGGTCAGGATAGACGACCGCCCATGCACAAAGTTCCCTATCGGAACCTCTCTGGCCTCCACATGGAACCCATCGCTTGTCGAGGAAGTCGGCGAGGCCATCGGCAATGAGGTTCTTGAATATGGCGTGGACGTTCTTCTTGCCCCTGGCATCAACATCCAGCGCAATCCGCTGTGCGGAAGGAACTTTGAATATTACTCCGAGGATCCTCTGCTGGCCGGCAAGATTGCCGCCGGCTACAT
>CAKVBK010000091.1 GCA_934725285.1 uncultured Bacteroidales bacterium
CTTAGTTTTCTTTGGTTGTAACATTGCTGTACTACTTTAATAATTTCCAAATTCTCCAAAATCTATTGAATATCAGCCCATTAAGCTACTACACCCTAGAATTTGGGACTGCAAAGTTAGCAAAAATTCATGAAATTCAAACACAATTTCAAAAATATTTCAACTTTTTCGACGATAGAACTCGCAGATGATATTATTTATTTTCAATCATTTAGACATACAGCCAAAAATTATTTGTCATCGTTTTCGACACATGGAAGGACGCCTTATCTAAACTAATCCAAACAAGTGAAATTGGCACAGTATTTTCTAGAAAATCGTAACTTTGCAAGTTCATAAACAATTATGACGAAGTTGACTTCACATATTCTTTGCCTCGTGGCCGGAATCCTGACGGTGACCTCTCTCTCCGCCGGAGACATCGGCGACGTCCCACCGCAACACGATGGCAAAGGGCGCTCCGGCTACCTTGGTTACCGTATCGAGCATGGAGATACAGCCTACTATGACAGCATAGACCCGGCGTGGATATTCCCGAAAGGCTATCGCGGGCGCAAAGGGGATCTCAAGAAATATTACCGGCTGGTCTACAATTTCAACAAGGTGTATCCTTATGCCCTTCTGGCCAAGGACATGTCCGCGCAGGTCGACAGCCACATCGCCAAGAACAGCCTGCGGCGCCGCAAAAAGGAAAAATACATCAACCAGATGCAGAAAGAGCTTTTCAAGGCTTACGAAAAGCCCCTTAAGAATATGACAATCTCCCAAGGCCGCCTGCTGATAAAACTGGTCGACCGTGAAATCGGAAAATCTTCCTATTCAATAATAAAGGACTACAAAAGCGGCATATCCGCAGGGTTCTGGCAAGGCGTCGCCAAGATATTCGGCAACAATCTCAAAAGCCGTTACGATCCTAAGGGAGAGGACAAGGTGACTGAATACCTCGTTGAGAAATGGCAGCGTGGCGAGTTCGACGCCCTGTACTATTCAATATTCTGGGAGATGCCCAAACATCCGGAGGTCTCGTCGAAGCAGATAAAGTTTGAGGACTGAGGCTTCATCCAATCCTTGAGGATCAGCAGTCTGGCTCCGGTAGGAAGTTCAATGTCCTCGCTGACATGATAGTGGCCGAAGACGAAATAATCCACGTGCTCCCTCGAAGAAAACGCGACCGCGAATTTGTACAGAGGTTCGTCGGCCCCCTTGAAAACATAGTCAACACTCTTGGCGACACGGCTCTTCTTTGACCAACCGGTCCCTAAGCGGAAAGCGAGATATGGATGGAGAAGGCTGAAAAGGCCTTGAAAGAATTTGTTGCGGAATCCCCATCTCATCAGTTTGTACCATTTGTGCCCGGGCCCCAGACCATCACCATGGCCGAGGCAGAATGTCTTTCCTCCAATCACGGTGACATACGGCTGCTGAAGAATCCTTATTCCAAGCTCCTCGAAATAATGGAAGCACCAGATATCGTGGTTGCCCTGAAAGAAACAGACCTTGACACCAGAGTCCATCAGATCGATCAAAGCCGAGAACACCCGGACATAGCCTTTCGGGACAACATCCCGGTACTCGTACCAGAAATCCCAAATGTCTCCGAGCAGATAAAGCGCCTTGCACCGTTCCTTCGGAATCGACTTAAGAAAGCTGACGAAACGGGCCTCACGGTCAGCCGGATCATTGACCTTCAGGCCAAGATGCACATCAGAGACAAAATATGAAAGGGACCTTTCCTCCATAATGAACGAATATCCCTACGCGAAGATCAGCAATAGAAGCGAGACAACAAGGCAGTAAAGCGCGAACCATGTCAACTTGGCCTTCTTTACGATGGAGATCATCACTTTGCATGCGAAAAGTCCCGAGACAAAGGCAGCGAGAAAGCCAACGGCAAGGCACAGCGGACTCAGACCACCTCCAAGGGCAGCTTCCCCGGCAAAACCTTTAAGAATATCCAGAAGCTGCTGGCCAATGATCGGAACGAGAACCATAAGGAAGGAGAACTGTGCCATCACATCACGCCTCACCCCGCACAGGAGCCCCGTGGCGATGGTAGTGCCCGAGCGCGACAGACCCGGAGCCACGGCCACAGCTTGACTGAGACCCACCACAGCGGCCTGCCAATAGGATATTCCGTTGCGGGCGACGGACACTTGCGGTTCCGCCTCCGTCTTGCGTGACACGGAGCTGCCGGAAACATCCGAAAGATACAGCAAGACCGCCGTCACGACCAGACACATAGCGACCGTGAACAAGTCGTCTGCGAAAAGAGCCTCGACCTTATCCTTGAAAAGAAGCCCCACGACAGCCACCGGGACCATAGAGACAATGATTTTGAACACATAGTCGGTCTCATCATTGTACCGGAACCTGAAAAAGCCGGCCAAAAGCCTGCATATTGGCTTCCAGAACACGATGATCGTGCTAAAAACCGTAGCAAGGTGCACAGTGACGGTGAAATCCAAAAAGCCATCGCCATCAACGCCGAGGAGTTCCTTCACTATCATAAGATGTCCGCTGGAACTTACCGGAAGGAATTCGGTAAGGCCCTGGACTATTCCCAATAGAAGAGCTTGAATCCAATCCATCGTCTAATCCTCGTCTTTGCCCGTTTTTGGTCTTCGCATTATCGCGACAATCTCTATTACTATCCCGCAGATGATTACAAGCGGGGCCGCCACCAGCCGGCGGAAATCAAACATGGCCCAGTTGAACTTGTCCGGATCAACGGTTCCACCGCCTATCATAAGAATGAAACCGGCGACCATCACGACAAGCCCCATAAGCAACAGTCTCAGCCCTTTGCCGGTAATCGGCATCTTGATATTCTCTGACATATTCACATTATATTAATTAGCTGTATAATTCATCCTTGGACAGTGACACCAGCCTCCCGACCACAAGAGCCGTGCTTACAGTGCAGATCAACACTCCGGCAATGATCACGACCCCGATGACCATCAGAAGAAGATCCGGTCTGAAAACCTCAAAGAGCCGCTCAAACTCACTTTTGACAAAGAACAATATCCCTACCAGCATAAGAGCCGCAAGCAAGGCGGAAAAGAGTCCCTGAAAGACCGCCTGGACAAGGAACGGGGCGCGGATGAAAGAGCGTGTCGCCCCGACAAGCCTCATTGTGTGGATCGTGAACCTGCGGGAGTACACGTTGAGTCTCACCGTGTTGTTGATCAAGACGAATGAGATGAACAACAACAGGACGATAAAGACCCCGAGCACAGCGGATATCTTTCCCAGATTCGTGTTGAGTTTGTCCACAAGGGACTGCTGGTAGACGACCTCGTCAACCAAACCGGACTTCTCAATTTCCTTTTTCACAACCTCAAGACTGTCTGAGGACACGTAGTCCGCCCTCAAGGTCACGTCAACGGAAACCGGAATCGGAGCCGTCTCGAAGACATCCAGAAAATCCTCGCCAAGGAGATCCGCCATCTCGCGGGTGCCTTGTTCACGGGATATCAGCCTGGTACTCTTAATAAAAGGCATAGCATCCAGATCGGAGATATATTCCATGGCCTCGTCCTCGCCGACTTCCTGCTTCATCAGCACTGAGACCTGCATATTCTCCTTGAAATAGTCAGACACGCTCCTGGCATTGGCCACCAACAGCCCGGCCACTCCCACAAGGAGCAGCACCAGACTGATGCTGACAACCGTGGACAGCCAAGCCCCGAGGAGCCGCCGACGCATCAATTTGTTTTCACCTGCCGCCATTTTCGCACATTACTCCAAATTGGTTTCAAAGATAGTGAAATATCGAAATATGAAAAAAAATTCTTACCTTTGTAAGACAAGAAAATTACCAATGGGAAAACCCGTAAACAGAGTTTTATTCGTCAATTCGGAAATTATGCCGTTCCTGCCGGAGACTCCGATCGCCAAGATCGGACGCTACCTGCCGCAAGGCATTCAGGAGCGCAAGAAGGAAATCAGGGCGTTCATGCCACGCTTTGGCTGCATCAACGAGCGGAAGAACCAACTCCACGAAGTGATCAGGCTTTCAGGAATGAATATCATCATCGGAGATGTGGACAGGCCCCTCATAATCAAAGTGGCCTCTATCTCATCGGCAAGGATCCAAGTCTATTTTATTGACAACGATGATTACTTCCGCCGCAAGCAGATCACTTATGACACGGACGGCAAGTTCTTCGAGGACAATGGGCAGAGGGCGATTTTCTTTGCCCGCGGCGTTCTGGAGACAGTGAAAAAGCTCCGTTGGGCACCGGATGTCATCCATTGCCAAGGATGGATCTCACATCTTGTCCCTCTGTATCTGAAAAAGGTTTACAACGGCGATCCGATATTCAGCGGAAGCAGAATAGTGACATCCCTTTACAATGAGATTGACAGTGAGAATTTCTCCAGCACATTCAAAGAGAACACATTGTTCGGCGGGATCAAGGGATCTGATGTCTCTCTCTTGGACGAACCCACTGGCATAAATCTTGCGGAAACCGCCGCCTTGTATTCAGATGGTATAATTCTCGGGGACAAAGACATCGACCAGAGACTTATCAAGTTCTGCCAGGACGAAAACATACCGACGCTTCCTTTCAACGAGGAATCGATCGCCAGCGGACGCTACATCGAGGAATACGATGACTTTTATCAACAGTTGCAGTAAATGAGAAAGCTTCCAGCAATCATCCTCATCCTTGTCTCAGGCCTGGTGTCCTGCGTCGGAGTGGATCAAAACCTTGGCGGGGATTTCATCCCTACCGATCAGAGATACGATTTTTACACGGCAGAGTTCGATCTGGACGAGATATGGATGAAGTCTGTAGACAGTCTTACAGCCTACTCATCCCGAAGGATCACCATCGGATCCATCAGGGACGAAACGTTCGGGCTTTTCCGCAGGGGAAGCGCAGTGACGCTTGTTCCCGTCATAGACTCCGTGGATTTCGGGAAGGACCCTGTGTTCAAGAGATTCAAGTTCAAGGCGGCGGCCGACACAGTCTCGGTGGCTGACGAGAACCAGACCAACATCTTACAGAATGTCAATGTCTACGCACTGACAGAACCGCTGAATTCAAAGGATTATTTCTCCAGGGCGGAAGTCAAGCATGGGAGCAAAAGGATCACCAAGGGAGTCCCCGTAGCAAACGGAAAAGACTCCCTGACATTCGATTTCACAGAGGATTTCGGCAAGCAGTACCTGAACATCAGACAGGAGGATCTTAAAGATCTTGCCACATACACTAAGAAATTCCCAGGCATCTACATAGACACGGATGATCCTACAGGCAACGGAGGCAGATTCGACATGTATGAGATGGACATCCTCCGAATCGCGACATCCGGATACTCCTCTTACTCGACAAGAACCGACAACTATGCGATTCTTTACTTTAACGGAGAGTTCGACGGGGAACGCAGGGATTCTTCGCTGATGTTCTACTTCAGCCCTGTGGAGATGCAGGATCTGGACTCTTTGATCTCCGTGACGAAGACACCGTCACAGTATGTGTTCAACGTTGACAGCCACGAGTCCGAAGGTCTTTCAGGAAAGGCCGCGGACAAAATCTACATAGAAGGCGGCAGCGGGCTGAAACCGGTTGTCCCGGCAAGTGAGATCCAAAGGCTCGTACAGGCAGAGATCATAGAGAAAGGCGGAGATCCGAGGACAGCATTGATCTCGAAAGCCACAGTTGAGTTTCCTTTCGATTTTCCTGATGACTACACGACGATGTTCCGTTACCCGAAAGTGCTCAGTCCGACAATCAAGATCAGCACAGACACGACAGTGACTTTCGCCGGGCTCACCGACGCCAGCGCCTCGGACGAGAACCAGGGGGACATCAACCGTTCATTGTGCAACTATGCACCCGACATCACGCATCACGTGCAGCAGATCATAAGGAAAAATGCCGATGACAAGACCATTTCCAGCTACGACATCTGGTTCTTGATAATGTGGTATGAAACCACAACGTCAACCGACTCGCAGGCCCAGGAGATGGCCAATTACTATCAGCAGCTGGCATACTATTCATACGCCAATCAGCTTTACGGCGGCTACGGTTACGGCTACGGCAGTTATGGTTATGGCAGCTATGGTGGCTACGGCAGCTATTACAACAACTACTACAACTACTCGATCATGGCACAATATGCCGCCTCATCAGCAACGACCACGACATCAAGCAGCGAACTGGACAAGGACAGATACTATAACGCAGTACTTAGAGGTCCTGAGGCTGATGGCAAGAAGCCTAAGCTGAAAGTGACATTCGCCATTCCGAAAGGATATCCGGAGAAATAGCGTTGAGCTGAGGGCCATCGCGGACAGACAGAACAAAATTAAGAGGGGTGACTGTTTGGTTACCCCTCTTAATTTTGTTCTGTCAAAGGATTATTAAGCTTCCTCCTTGCCGGCGAGCTTCTCCTTAACTTTGTCGATAGCATCCTTAACGGTAGCGATAGTGCTTGTCTCCTCATCAGGAATCTTGATTCCAAACACTCTCTCAAACTCCATAAGAAGCTCAACTGTGTCAAGAGAATCAGCTCCGAGATCATTTGTGAAGTTGGCGCTTTCAGTCACTTCTGACTCCTCGACGCCCAGCTTGTCAACGATAATCGCTTTGACCTGCTTTACAATTTCTTCTTCAGT
>CAKVBK010000092.1 GCA_934725285.1 uncultured Bacteroidales bacterium
GTGATGGCCGGCCTCTCGCCCATTCCCCAGCCTTGGTCCGGGAATCCGAACGGAGGGGTCGGGCCGCTGACGGCATCTACATCCGGACGGTTGTTGTTGGCATAGATCTTCTCCGGAGGGGTTCTGCCTTCGGACATCGTTTCGTTGTAGAAAGCCCAGAACTGATGCCATGTCACCTCGACTTCGCCCATGAAGAACGGAGAGATCCGGACCTTTTTCTGAGGTCCCTCGTCCGCCAAGCGGAACGGCTCGCCTTCCGGACTGCCGATCGTAAACTCTCCTCCCGGAACAGCGACCATCCTGATTGCCGCTGTCGTGCCTGGAACAGTCTCTGTGAAGTTTGCGAAAGAAGTCACCACTGCGGCACTGTCATATCTCTCACCGCTTCCAGTGTCCATCACCTTGCCCTCCAGCCTCTTATGCTCGTAGCCGGGCATGTCATGGCCTGTGTTCAAGTGACAACTTATGCACTGGAGTCCCAGTTTCTTGGAGTTCTCATCATAGTAAAGATGGGCGGTTATACCGTCATCTGAGATCCCAGCCGGATAAAGATTGACATGGCATTTCTCGCAGGATTCGTTATAGACGATTTTCGTCCCGTGTTCGAGTGTTCTTTTTGAGTCCCAGTCGATCTCGTCCTTGTCCTTAGTCATCTTGGCCCACAAGTCCTTGGCTCCCATCCTGGCCTTGACCATATAGTAGCGAAGGTAGCCGTTCTCCTTTGGAGGAAGATGGCAGGCGGCACAGTCGGTCACCACACCGCTCTCACTGTTGTAGTGCTCTGATTTCTTCCAGTCAGCATCCGCCTGCTCGTGGTAGTGGCAGCTCATACAATACTCGTTGGTTGAAGTGCGGGTCATCGCACCGCCCACCGCCAGCATAGCGCACACTCCAATCACCAGCCCCCCAAGGCCAGCGAATATGATCACTTTCTTTCCGCCTCCCATAGTCGTTCCGAAACTTGCTTAAACAAATCCCGTAAATTTACGCAAATCCTTTCAGACTGCAAATTTTTCTTCGGCTACGTATTCTACGTTTTCTTCGCCTTGGGTGCCTTGGATTGAGCTATGGTATCATGGGGTCATTTCAGATATTCAGATATGTCGGAGTAGAATATTTCGTCTTCACTATCTTCGCTTGTAGCGTAAAGGATACCGTTGGAGAAGTCAACTGTGTAGGCGCCGAGCCTCATCGGGACGATCAAACGGTGGATCAAGTGTCCATCCCAGTCCCAGATTTGGTACTCGGTTGAATCAGGTGCGATGTCTTGACCGGTACGGGCATAATTGCCACACCTCACTGCGATTCTGTCCTCGGAAGCAACCGGGCTTGTGTAAGTCTCATAAAAAAGGCTTTCAGTATGAACCGACTGATCAGGAAAATCAGCGGAGACTTCCTTAATCAGATCACCCGTGATGGAATAGTAGCGTATTTTTCGGAATCCGCAATAAAATGCGGCAAAAAGTTTCTTATCCGGATTAGCGACCACATGAGAGACGTAACGCACGATATTCGAATTGTTCTCATCCCAATCGGGCAGATCACAGATGCGGTTTTCCACTCCTTCCGTACCAATCACCTGAAATTGTTTTATACCTTCCGGCATCTGTCCCGGAATCATTGCATTGACATCAAGGTTCAGATATTTGTCTCCTATCTTGATTACCCCATTAAGGGGCGCTCCATCCGTAAATAGAGGTTCTTTAGACTCAACCTTGAGAGCGCTGTCAACGATCGACACCGATTTGTAGGCATCCTTATCCGCCAGACAGAAACCAGATTGTTTCCCAACCATACTTCTCGAATCAGGACTTATGAACTCATCCGGCCCGCGGCCGATCATTCCGGCTGAAAAGCATTTACCGGTCAGAGGCAGATCGTAGATTTGAAACAATCTCTCCACTTGTGTCTGATAAAGGACAAGATGTTTTTTTGTCGTAAAAAGCCTCACGGGCATCAGTACCGGGAGGTTACTTCTTACACATTGCACAGTGATTGTGTCCGTAACCATCAACGCCTCTTCCGGTCCTACAGATGTAATACACCCCTCTTTTCTGTTATGACATCCGACCACAACACACACACTGGCAATCAACAAAAGAGTTTTCTTCATATTCATCAATTAATTTCTGTTTCTCTTTTGGAGAACTTCGCAAGACAACCGCTGTTTCCCTCAGCACTCAATATGCCATACTGCTTACAGTCATCACAGTCATAGACCGAAACCCATGGTTCCTTGGAAGAATCTTTTGTTATCGTCCTAAAGCATGTAACAGTCCTTAGCTCATAGTCCGCACCAAGAGCACTTGAATTAGCCAGTACATCCTTTTCCGAGAATAGGATGGCGGACAACAGCAAGACAACTCCCAACAGGGAGAATAATCCAATCTTTTTCATAATGATTCTTGTGTTTTAACTTATATTCTCTTGTCATCAAAGATATTCAGAGATGTCGCTGTAGAAGATCTCGTCCTCGAATTCACTGCTTGTGGCGTAAAGGGTGCCAGTGGAGAAGTCAACAGTGTAGATGCCGAACTTCATCGGAACGATCAAACGGTGGATCAAGTGTCCGTCCCAGTCCCAAACCTGAAACTCGGAATAATCAGGAGCCTTGTCCCGAGACATCTGGCTATAATTATTACAGATAACAACAATTCTGTTTTTGGAGGCAAACGACCTGCCATAAGTCATGAAACGCTCTTCGCTTTGATGAATGGAATTGTCCGGGAAGTCCGCTGACACCTCCTTCAACAGGTCGCCATCAAGACTATAATAACGGATTTTACGGAAATTAAAGCCATAGAACGCAGCGAACACGTTGTCATCGGGATTGGCGACTATGGAGGCAAAATACCTAATGATGTTATCATCATTGTCATTCCAGTTTGGCAACTCCGCGATTCGTTTCTCGACTCCATCCGTTCCGATGACTTGGAATTGGCGCGGACCTTCAGGATTATATCCAGAAGTCATGGCATACACATCCACATTCACGTACTTATCCTTGACTTTTATCACACCATTAAGAGTGGTTCCGTCTGTTGAGACAGGAATTTTAGAGGTGACCTTTACAGTGCTATCTAAAATTTCCACTGTCTTGAACGCATCCTGGTCCGCGACAAAAAATCCGCCATCGCATCCTACCATGCTTCCGGCATCCGGTTCGATGAACTCATCCGGTCCACGTCCGATCATTCCGGCTGAAAAGCATTTACCGGTCAGAGGCAGGTCGTATACCTGGAAACGTTTCTCAACCTGAGCCTGATACAAAACCAGATGATTCGCGGCGATGAACAGTCTGGCAGGTACCAGAATCGGCAATTCACTCTTGACCGATGTCATTCTTACTGTGTCAGTCAGTGCTAAAGCTTCCTCCACTCCCACCGATACCGCATCCTCTGACCGCGACCCACAACAGATCACGAGAAAAGAGCAGACAAAAATAATGATCGACTTGTTCATATTCATATTACTGAATTGTTTCCTCTATTGTTGGAATACACTTGCTCTGCCCCCAAACATGAGTAAAGAAATAGCTCTTGCAATCAGAACATTTATTCGCCTTCGCCCATAGTGATCCACTTTGATCCGGATTTGGGGTCTGGTCAATTATAAATTCTTTAAAGCACGGAACCTTCTTCTCTGCATCCACCTCAGACAAAGCCAAAGAATTGGCCAGAACATCCTTCTCCGAAAACAGGACGGCGGACAACAGGATGACCACTCCCAACAGGGAAAATAAACCATTTTTTTCATAACGATTTTAGTTTTTTAATGAATTGTTTATGTACTTTAGTGTTAACCAATGGATTCCCGACAAACACCGGATGTCTGTTCCGATCTATGAGGAAATGATTAAAACGTGGATCCGAGGGAATGTCAGGGTTAAGCCGTGAGAAACTGTCTCCCGGATCAATAACCACAGGGAAAAGAAACTTGCCTCTCATGATTGAGGAAATAGTCCGAAGGTTATCTTCCTCAGAAGGAGAAAGTATCAGCAGCACATCAAAAGAATCCTTTTCCGCCAGCGCCCAAAGAGGATAATAATCAGCAAGATGTGCAATTTGGCAGTCAATGCAGTCCTCCGGAGGGAAATGTGCCACAAAAGTCGGTCTGGTGACGGAATAATCCACATCGTGGATTCTGCCATTCTCTATAATTGTCATCGACTCCGGTATCGTTATTTCCAACTTCTCGAAATTGTGTATTTTTACAGAGGTGCTTATTAATGTACACCCAGTGGATAACACAAAAAGGATTGTCATGTATGCGATTAGACAGAACTTCATTCTTATTTTTGCGAAGTATAACTTTACGGTTCCAATATAATAATATTAGGGAGCTATATACCAGTTGACTAACTTTGGGTATATCTTATTAGCAATCAGGCAATTGCTGGCAATGGATTAATTATTGCAAAACAAGTTAATAATTAACAACTTACAAGAGTTTGTAGTCAACACATATATAGTTCCCTAATATTAATGAGAAAAAGCAACTGTTATTCAACAAACAAAAATGTTTAACATTGATTACTTGCGGCGGACGGTAAAGACGGGGAGGATGAATATCACGGCGAGGATGGAGAAGAGCATTCCTGCGATGGTGCCGACGGCGAAGTCGAACCAGAAGACTTCCTCGGGGCCATCGGTCAGGAACGGGAGGAGGCCGAGGATGGTGGAGACTATTGTGAGGGTGATCGGGTTGATCTTGCGGGAATAGGACTTGACGTAGAGGCGGATGCCGGACGCGACCGGTTGGTGAGCCAGTTGAACCACATTTATCGGCCCTTCGACAAGCTCAGGAACCGCCGTGTGCCCCTTCGATGGTTGGTGAGCCTGCCGAACCACAGGGACCGGATGAGTACGTTCACGGAGGAGGGATTGGTAGGTAGTGATGAGGTAGATGCCGGCGTTGACGACTATGCCGCTGAGCATCACGAAGGCGGCGAAACCGCCCTGATCGAAGGAGAAGTCCGAGAGACCGAAGGCGAGGAAAAGGCCGATGAAAGAGACCGGAACCATGAATATCACGGCAAGCGGGTAGCGGAACGACTCGAAGGTGATGGCAAGCATCACGTACATCACCGCGAGAATCAGGAACAGCAGCCATGCGTACTGCTGCTTGGCGGTGTCGAACCATCCCCAACCCGGAACCTCGGCCTTGAAACCGATCGGAAGGACCTCATCGTTCATATACTTCACAGCCTTCTGGGACAGGGAGCGGCTGAGTTCCCAGCTTCCGATGAAATCGTAGCAGACAACCAGCTCGTAGGACTGGTTGCTCTTCCTGATCGTCACACCGGTACGTTTCTTGTCAATGCCCCCGACACCCGAAAGCGTCATCTTTTTCTGCCCGACATCTATCGGAGAGTTAAGGACATGCCAAAGGTCGTACCGGTCCAGATCCGAAGAACGGAGAACGACATCGACGGCTTCGCCATCATATTCAGAGGTCCCTATCCTCCGTTCGTACAGCAAGGAGCCCAAGGCGTTGTAGTAGGAATAAGGATTTATGTCGGCGAGCGTCATCTGTCCGAAATCGTAGTCCAGCACAAACTCCATCGAAGGACGGCCGTTCCAGCCACCGGACCAGATCTCCGCCCCCTGGACACGGCGATTGGTCGAGAGGTAGGCCAGAAGCTTCTCGGCATAGCGACTGAGTTCCTGATAGTTATAGCCCTTCAACGAGATACGGTTGCCCTTGGAGGACGACACGATGTTGTTGTTGAAATTGTTGTCATCGATTCCTGAGACCCGCCAGTTCGCTCCTCCGAAATTGATCGCCATCCTTGTGACCTCCGACTTGAGCACGGAAGGAAAGCCAGAGTTCTCGTACTCAGGCCTGAACTCCACGGAAATCTCGGCGTTGTCGTAGGAATATACCGATGTGGTGAAGACGGAGATCTCATCGAATTTAGACAGGTAGTTCTCCATCGCCTTCACGACATCATTCAACTGGTTCACGGTACAGCCTTCAAGCATGCCGGCATTGATGACAAGGCGTTTCTTCTCGGGCTCCCTGTAGAAATTGGAGCGGCTCAAGGACTTGTAAAACAAGCCGAAAGATGAGCTGGCTATCTTGTCTATCAGCTGGCGGTTGCTGTCATAAGGTTTCCATGTGACAATCTTGTCAAGGAACTTGTCGAATCGGTCTGCCTTGTTCTTGTCATTGTCCGACAGACGGGTCGGGAGCAGACAGAGAGGGATTCCGAACGCCACGATGAACAGAAGGACATAGACCCAACGATGCCTGACACCCCAACCGATGTAGGAAGCGTAGAACCTGTTCCAACGCAGAATCCTGCGGATCTTCCTCGGGGAACGCCCCTTGCCGCCACCTGACAGACGTACAGGAATATATTCCATCAGCGACGGAATGAACAGGTAGGAGATTATCAGCGACAAGCCTAAATTGATGACAATCACCCAGATGAAGTCCACGAGATTGGCCTTTTCCTTTTCAGGAAGCAGGAGAACCATCATCAAGGCACCGACCGTCGTGGCAGCAGCAGAGAGGATAGACGGGAAGGCTTTTCGATTCTTGAAATGGGCATAGTGGTCGATCATCACGATCGAGGTGTCTATGATTATGCCAAG
>CAKVBK010000093.1 GCA_934725285.1 uncultured Bacteroidales bacterium
ATCGAGGCGAACTGATCCATGATTCCGCATTTCACACCGCAGTAGTTATGCTCGGTGGACTGGCCGATCTTGGCAAGGTCAAACTTGTCGATCTTGTTGTCGAACAAATAGTTGATGGCATAAGCGAACGTGCTCTCCAAAGCGGCTGACGAAGACAGGCCGGCTCCAAGAGGGACATCTCCGGCGAAGACGGTGTCGAAACCCTCAACTTTTCCGCCACGCTTCACAGTCTCCCTGCACACTCCGAAGATGTAGCTGGCCCACTGCTGCGTTGGTTTGTCCTCCTCATTGAGACCGAACTCGACATATTCATCATAGTCAAGCGAGAATGCCTTTACCTTCCTGGTTCCGTTCAACTTGATCTCAGCCATGATCCCGCAGTCAATAGCTCCAGGAAAAACATAACCTCCGTTATAGTCTGTGTGCTCACCGATGAGATTGATACGTCCAGCGGAAGCGAAAATCTCGCCTTCCACTCCGAAGAGAGTCTTGAATTTCTCTCTGATTTTGGTCTTCATTTCCATATTATGTGATTTTTAAGTTTTGTCCGTTCTATGAAATCTTTCCGACCACAATGATCAAAGAGACTTCGAATGAGGCAAATTTAAGAATTATTTATTGATTATCTACCTAATGTTATCGGCAAAAAGAAGTGCAGTGATTTTGGCAAGATGAAGTGCAGTAAGATTGGCAACAATGGTACAGTGTTTTCGGCAACAAGAGTACAGTATTATTGGCAACAATGCTGCAGTACGGGCAAAGGTAGTGTTTTTCTCTTATATTCCGTCATCTGATTGCGGTGTCTGTCGAAGGTCTGGCCGCTAGCGGCCAGACCTTCGACACCGTTCAGTACGCATCTGGGCATACTTGTGGTTGCTCAGGACCATATCGGCCATGATGTATAACTCGTCAAGCCGGTGCTTGAGCCTGTCATATAGCTCAAGCTGCTCTTCGGTGATCACACCGTCGGTGTAGCTGCCGTTGAAGGCCACGTCCGCATCCTTCAGGTCATTTACAGCCTTGAGGAGGGCATCATATTCATATTTTCTCATTTCTCTGTCTGATTTTCTTTGATTGTCTGTCCTTTCTTGAAGATTGTTTTCCGGTGCCTCATCCTGTAGCTGTCACCGGAGAGCTGTATGAGCTCACACTTGTAGAGAAGTCTGTCCAGCAGGGCCGTGCCCAGGACCTCATCCGGGAGCGTCCTGGCCCATTCCACCGGAGACTTGTTCGTGGTGATGATGAACGAGGTCGTCTCGTACACCGAGTTGATGAAGGCGAACAGAAGATTGCCCTCGTCACGGTCCACGGTGACGTTCATGATGTCGTCTATCACTATGACCTGGGCCTCGGTCAGTGTCTTGTACTCCTTCCTCGCGACGGGCGAGATGTCCTTTCTCTTGATTGTCCCGATTATGCTTTCCATTGACCGGAAGACTCCGCGGTAGCCGCGTCTGATCGCGTCATGGCACAGCCCCGCTGCGATGAAGGTCTTCCCGACACCGCTCGGGCCGGCAAGGAGGATGTTGTAGCTGTCCTCCAGCCAGTGCAGCTCGCGCAGCTGCTTCAGTTGTGTCAGGCTGAGCCCGTTCGTGGCGCCCTGGTCGTACAGGTCCAGATTGTGGGCAGCAGGCAGTCTCGCTAGCCTCATCCGTATGACGGTCTGCTTCTCGTCCCTGCCGTCTATCTCCGTCTGGAGCACGTCGGAGAGGAAGTCATCGTAGCTGGGGGTGTCGCGCTGTGCCCTGAGGAGGACTTCCGGGACGTTCATCGTCAGGGAAGACAGTCTGAGTCTCCGTGCCTGACTGCGTATTGTTTCTATCTTCTCCATGTCATGCGTTCGCTGTTATTCCCTCGTATGCGGACATCCTGGACGTCGCGGGCTTGAAGTTGGCTATCGCCCTCGCACGGTCGTCATTCAGGGGCTTGTATTCGGCCACCTGTCCGCCGTCATCCTTGGCCGGTGTCTCTATGCCGCTTATCGCGGCCTTGAAGTCATTGGCACTGAATAGGCCGCGTTTGACGCAGAGGTCGAGCGCCTTGTCCATGTCCCCCTGTTCGCGGCCGGTGCAGGCGTTTGATATTGCGATGAGCTGGTCTCGCATATAGCGCCCGTAGCGGTCTCTGACGCGGGCGAGATATATCGTCATCAGGTCCTTGTCGCTGAACAGTCCCACGACTTTCTCTGCAAGGACGCTGATTCTCATCAATGTGTCCTGCCGGTGGCTGTCACTGGTGATGGTCATGCCGCGCCCGGCCGGCATTATGTGTCTGGCTATCTCCGCTCCGGACATGCCGCTTATGATCAGTGTCGCCCCCCGCTCTTCGAGCCTGACTTTCGTGTCCTTCCCCTTGTATGTGCCGATCGGGACGGAGTAGATGTTGCCTTTGTAACGCACGCAGTTGGTCTTGAGGACAGTGTGGCCGGCCTCTTCCTTGGGAAGCGGGAGCGCCACATACGGCTGGAGGTCCCTGCACTCCAAGCACCATTCCTCGAAAGGGATCCTGCATGTGGTGGCGTGCACCATCGCGTTGCCGGTGCGGCCCAGCCAGGCCTCGGCCTGCTCCTGCAGGGTCTCAAGGTCTGTGTAGGGCCTATTTGTCAGGAAGTTCTGCTTCACGTACTTGACGCAGTTCTCGACCTTGCCCTTCGACTCCGGATCCGCCGGGCGGCAGAACACCGGTTTGAAAGGACGGCTCTTGACATAGGCGTCGAACACCCGCGTCATGATGTAGTCACCGATGTTCTCGTCCCACAGGAACACAGCGTCTTGGTCGTAGATGATCTCCTTCGGGATGCCGCGGAAGTACTCGAAGGCTTTCTCATGGGCCTGGACAGCCGTCTCGGAAGTGAACGGACGGTCCTGGAACCAGATGTGCTTGTAGCGGCTGCGGCAGAGCAGCATCGCCATGAAGTACACCTTCTGCTCCGTGCCGTCACCCCTCCTCAGCCTCTTCTGTCCGAAGTCAACCTGAGCGTACTGGCCGGACGGGCTCTCCGGAAGGACGTGATAGTCCCGCCCCGTGATCGACACCTTCGGGATGTTGGCCTCGGCTCTCACTTCCATCACCGTGTTGTAGACGGTGCGCGGGCAGACGTCAGGAAAGAAGGGGTGCGCTTCCTTCAGCCAGTCGTGCATCTGGGCGGCACTCGTGTCCGGAAAAGACCGGAGCCTGTCCGCGATGAAGTCCTTGTACTCCTCCAGCGCACGGGGCCTCTGTCCATACCGCTCCGCATACTTCTCATACTCCTCCATGCTCATGTTCAGATACTTGCGGACAGTCCTGAAGTTGAGCCCGAGATGGTTGGCAATCCATTGGATTGATCTGTGGTCCGACTCTCTGAGCCGGTGGATGTCTGTGTAAATCGACATACGTTCGTAAAATTGGCGGGTTCTCTGTTTCATGATTCCTTTGCTCAATGGTCATGATGCAAAGTTCCCTGTTTTCAACAAATATCACTGTACTGTTGTTGCCATTTTTACTGCATGCTTGTTGCCGATTTTACTGCAGTGTTGTTGCCGTTCTTACTGTATCCATTCTTGCCGATTTCACTGCATTTGTACTTTCCGATTACACCTAATCGACATAACAATCGGACAATGATCGCTCACACCTCCCACATACCGTGGCCCTGTGTATGTGCGAAGCGGTTTTTCCCCGGAATGAACGTTATCCTTGACCATAAGGAACGGCAATTTCAAAACCTTCATTTCATGAATATGTCCGTGCGTGGCCATATTCTTAGATACAAAGAACATATCTATCATTTCCCATTTACCTGAATATCTTATCGTTCCCTCACCCTTACCGGCAAGCGGTAGCGCAAGGTTGATCAAAGAGCATGGATTATTTTCTGTCAGAATTCCGAAAGCTTGATTATCCGGTGTGTCGTTGAAGTCACCCATCGCGACTATATTCATGAATCCTGCAGTTTGAAGCGAGTCTGTGACATCACGTAACCTTTTGAGAGCCACCTCTCTCCTATGACCGGTCTTTCCACCGTATTTGGACGGATGATGGTTGACAAGAAAAACAATGCTGTCTCCATCAGCTTTCCGAAATTCTGTCAGAAGAATATCCCTGGTCCTCAGTGCAGGGTCTGATCCTCCCACCCTCACAGGTTCTGAATGCAACAAGATAAGACGCGAGGCCCTGTACAGCAACGCAACATCAATACCGCGAGGATCCGGGGAATCGAAATGAACAATCTTGTAGTCAGTCCTGTACAACTGTGTGTCTTCCAATAATCGTTTAAGTACGAAACGATTCTCGACCTCGGCGACTCCGATGATGTCCGGCAGTGATCCTTCCGCATCTTTGATCCATAGTATGGATTTAGCTATAGCGTTGCATTTGATTTGAAAACGTCTCTTTGTCCAATGCCTTTTGCCGAAGGATGTGAACTCCGCCTCCGAATCGCTGCCGTAGAGGCTGTCCCTTCGCCAGTCGAAGAAGTTCTCCAGATTCCAGAACATCACAAGAATCTGATCTTCCCTTCCGGCCGCCTTGTCTAATAAACTTAAATTACGACAATGAGTCAACTGGCAGGCGGCCGTGAAGAGAAGAAGAACAAACAATATGAAGTGATGTCTTTTCATTTCAACGGCAAATATGCGGCACAAAATCGTAAAAAAAGATAAGAAACGTAAACTCCTTGTTAAGAAACAAAAAAACATTTTCTTATGTAGCCTCCACTTGAAGTTTTTTATCTCAAAGGACATCCAGACAAAGCAAAACATATTCATTATTTGTATCTTTGCCGATAATTTGTTTTTTATCGGCTTTAGAATTTTATAAGATATGTCTTTGAAATGCGGAATAGTAGGACTTCCTAATGTCGGCAAGTCCACCTTGTTCAACTGTGTGAGCTCAGGCAAGGCCCAGAGCGCCAACTTTCCTTTCTGCACGATAGAGCCTAATCTCGGCTCTACAAATGTTCCGGACAAGAGGCTGGAGGTGCTTGCTGAAATGTGCAAGCCAAAGAGTGTAGTCCCGGCGACTGTGGACATAGTGGACATAGCCGGTCTCGTCAAAGGTGCGAGCAAAGGAGAAGGACTTGGAAATCAATTTCTTGCCAACATAAGAGAGACTGACGCAATCCTTCATGTGCTCAGATGCTTTGATGACGGAAATGTCGTTCACGTGGACGGCAGCGTTGATCCGGTGAGGGACAAGGAAGTCGTGGACACAGAACTACAGATCAAGGACCTTGAGACGGTCGAGTCACGACTTGCAAAAAGTCAGAAGCAGGCCACGACAGGCGGAGACAAAGACGCGAAAAAACTCGTCGCTCTGCTTCTCCGCTACAAGGAGGCTCTTGAACAGGGCAAGTCTTGCAGATCCGTAGAGTTTCTCAACGAGGAGGAGGCCTCTATGGCCAAGGATCTGTTCTTGCTGACCAACAAACCGGTGATGTACGTCTGCAACGTGGACGACGCCTCGGCCGTGAACGGCAACAAATATGTGGAGGCCGTCCGTGAGGCTGTCAAGGAAGAGAACGCTGAGATTCTCGTGATCTCAGCCAAGACAGAGTCAGAGATAGCCGAAATGGACTCCTATGAGGACCGTCAGATGTTCCTTGAGGAGATGGGACTTAAGGAATCAGGTGTCGTAAGGTTGATTCAGGGTGCATATCATCTGCTCGGACTACAGACCTTCTTCACGGCAGGATCCGATGAGTGCCGTGCCTGGACAATCCACAAGGGCGACAAGGCCCCGAAAGCCGCCGGTGTCATCCACACAGACTTCGAAAAAGGCTTTATAAGGGCCGAAGTGATCAAGTACGATGACTTCGTCACACTCGGCAGCGAAAGTGCCGTCAGAGCCGCAGGAAAGCTCGCCACAGAGGGAAAGGAATATGTCGTCCATGACGGCGACATCATGCACTTCCTCTTCAACGTCTAAAAAGCCGTTTAGTTTACAGACCCCATAATGGAATCCCAGTCGGTGATGCCGAGAGTGCTCTTGTACTGATCAAAGACAGAATCCTCTTCTTCGGTACCGGCGGCTTTCCAGACGTGCCAGACAGGCTTCTGGGTCAAATTCTGAACATCTCCCTCATCAAAGGTACGAAGACCTATCCTCAGGCCTCCCTCCGCCTTGTTATCTGCCCAGTTGTGCCATTGGATCGCATCGATGCCATCCAGCTTGGAAACCTTCTTCCAAGCCCATGCTCCACCGGCGGCCTGAAGCGCCAGATCTGACTCGGAATAGGACGGAGAGTTTGTACCCTGTTCGGAAAGAAAGAGCAGACGCTTGGTCGTGCCTTTATAAAGATTGGCCTTCTGTCTGATCCAGGCATCAAGCACCTCAAGATTCTTGAAAGTCACGTACTTGGAGCCTTTTGAATATGTCGCCTGCGTGTCATTGACCCAAAAAGCCGGCTTGGTCAGATCCTGAGGGTAAGGATGATAAGCCACACCCCAACGGAAATCACCCTCCACGTTGGAATATTCAACGGTCTTCTCAAGCATATCCTTTGGAGCGTATTCTCCATCGGCTTTTGTCCAGTTGTGAGTATAGGAGCCAAGCACCGAGGCGTTCTGGTCGTACTGACGGACGATGTTGTAGCAGATTCTCATCGACTTGATGTA
>CAKVBK010000094.1 GCA_934725285.1 uncultured Bacteroidales bacterium
AGCTCAGTTGGTTAGAGCATCTGACTCATAATCAGGGGGTCGTAGGATCATGCCCTACTGGGACCACAAAGGGGAGACGCAATTTCTTGCGTCTCCCCTTTGTGGTCCTGATATCCTTCTTCAGTCATTTCGTGACAGCCCACAAGGGAGCGTTCTCCCCAAAAGTCGCTGCGCACAGCGAGCGCTTTCCTTCCGGTTCATCTATCAACTGGGGAATGTAACTCAATACTGTCAGAACTCTAACCGATCCCCCTTGTAGTAATCCAGCAGCTTGGCTGAGAACAGGAACTCATAGCGGGCGCGGGCCAGATTCGACTCGGATTCCATATAGCTGTCGCGAGCCTCGTTGAACTCTGTGATGTTGGCCTTGCCGTTCTCGTACTTCGCAAGCACAAGTTCGTACGACTCTTTGGCGCTTGCATCGGCGTCGAGGCTTGAGCGGAACTTTTCCTGAGCGGCCACCGCGTTGTAGTAGGCCTGCTGGATCTCCTTGTAGAGGCTTTTCTTGCTGTTCTCCAGCTGCAACATCTGATTCGTCCTCGAAAGTTCGGCGGAACGGATCTGGTTCCTGGTCTGGAATCCGGAGAAGATCGGAATGCTGAGACTCAGTCCCAGATACTGGCTGAAATTGTTCTTGATCTGGTCGGCGAACGGGTTGCTGTAATGGCTGCTCATCGTGTAGTAGTTGGTCCCAAGGCCACCGCTTGCCATCAGAGAAGGCAGACGCGCCCCCTTGGCATTCTTTATTGAATATTCAGTGGCGTCCAGCCGGAACTGTTCGGCCTGGATCGAAGGCTTGCATGCAACAGCCTGGGCATAAATGTCTTCCGGGTTGCTCAAAAGCAATCCATCGACCGAAACCGTGGGCCGCACGATCGAAAACCCTTCAGGATCAGGCAACTCCATCAACTGGCTGAGATCCAGCAAGGATAATCTTAAGCTGTTGGCTGCCTGTGTCTCGGCAAGGCGGCTCTGCCCCAACGCCGATTTCTGCTGCGCCACCTGAACCTTGCTGGCTTTGCCACTGGCTTCCATGGCCGATAGCCTTTCGACCTGAAGCGAGTCTATGCCGACCTGATTACGGGCCACATCCAGCAGCTCCATGTTGTAGAGAATCTGCACGTAAGCCTGAGCCACGGCAACGCTGACATCCTCGCGGGCCCTTTGGAAATCCGCCGTCACGGCTTTGAGATTCAACTCGTTGTATTTGATCGAATTGTTTATCCTCAGCCCTTGGAACACAGGAACCGAGGCCCCGAGACTGACTCCCGTGCTGGTCGTGTTCGTGTTTGAGTACGTGTTGTCTGCGGTCAGGCCTCGTCCGAACGAGAAATTTTCGCTGGCGCTGGCGCTCACATCCGGCAGACGGCTGTTCCTGGATGTGTTCAACTGGATTTCCTGCTGCTTGACCTGAATCTCCTGCTGCTTGAGCGAGATGTTGTTCTCAAGAGCGTGCGCGATGCAGTCCTGAAGAGTCCACGGCCTACCATCATGCGCGGAAAGCCCGGCTGTCACCAGCCCCAACGCGATCAATGAATATATTCTCTTCATAACGTTATTTCTTGTCTGTGAATATCTGGTTTCCACGAACTTTCTGGTCCTTGCTCAGTCCGCTCCTCACCTCAACCTTGACCCCGTCGCTGAGACCCGTAGTCACAGGTTGGCGTTTGTATTGTCCTTCACCCTCAGCCAGATAGACGAATGATGAATCGTTCTCGAAGGAAATGGCAGCCTCAGGCACAGCCAGAACTGAATCAACGTGTTCAAGGGTGATCTCCGCGTTGGCACTGTAGCCTGAGCGTATCTTCACGCTGTCAAGTTGGCTGACCATGGCCTTGATCTCGAACTGGTTGGCTCCGTTGTTCTGCACGGCCTTCGGGGAGATATATTCAAGGATCGCGTCCATCTCCACGCCCTGCACCGCACCGATGGTGATCTTCATCTTCGTGCCTACGTCAACCTTTCCGACCTCGGTCTCGTCCAGATTGCCTTTGAATATCAGGTCGCTCATGTCGGCCACGGTGGCGATTGTCGTCCCGTCGTTGAAAGTGTTGCTCTGGATCACCGAGTTGCCGACTTTGACCGGCACGTCCAGAATCAGGCCGGTGATCGTCGAGCGGATCAGGGTAGAGCTGGCTGTGGCGTTGCGCTTGGACACACCGTCCCGCACAACCTCCAAGGACTCCTCGGCGGCCTCCTTCTCCTCCTTGGCTTGATCGAGCGCCTGACGCACTTGGTCATATTCCTCAGCGCTCACCAACTGCTTGTCGTAGAGGACTTTCTCCCTGCCGAAATTGGTCTGCGCATGTTCCAGGTTCAATTCAGCGATGCGCAGGCGACTCTGCGCCGAACTGAGCGAGCCCATCTCCGGGATGACCTTGACCTTGGCGATCACCTCGCCCTCTTTGACTTGGTCTCCGGCCTCCTTGTAGATCTCGGAGATGATGCCGCTGATCTGCGGCTTGATGTTCACCTCGTCTCGCGGCTCGATGGTGCCAGTGATGAGGGTGGTCTTTTTGATGTCGGCGATCTCGGCTGAAAGTTCCTCGTAGCGGATTTCCTGCGGACGTGACTTTTTCCAAAGGAAGAAGAATGTTCCCGCGAACACCAGAATGACGGCGGCGAACAGAATGTACTTGAAATACTTTTTCATATTGTTTGACTTCATATTTCTGAATATGTTTGATAATCCTTTGTTCTTGAATATGCTTGCTAATCCTAAAATATCCTATCCTCTACTCATCCCTCATAGCATCCACCGGCTTGATGCTCATCGCCCTGGCGGCCGGGGCGAGTCCGGCGACGACCCCGAGCGCCATCAGCCCGGCAAGAGTCCCTACGGCTGTCCAGAAGTTGATCTGGAACGGTGCCTGAAGGATGCCGTCTGTCGTGAAGGCCAGTTCCAACCCTTGCAGAATCAGCACCGAGAACAGCAGGCCGAGCATTCCGGCCACTGCTGTCAGGAGGATGCTTTCCCAGATGATTTGAGACAGGATCATCTTGGGAGTGGCCCCGATGGCCCTGCGGATTCCTATTTCGGTTGTGCGCTCCCGCACGGTGACCATCATGATGTTAGAGACCCCTATGATACCGGCCAGAAGTGTTCCGATCCCGATCAGCCAGATCAGGAAGTTCACCCCTTTAAACAGACTGTCTATCATCATGAAGAACATTTCTGTGTTGAGGACAGTGACCGCCTGCTCGTCAGTCGGGTCTATGTAGTGGTTGCTTGCGACCGCCCTTCTGATTTTCGGGATTATGTCGCTCATGACCACACCTTTTTTCGCCGTGACCGCCATGATCTGCACCTTGTCACCCATGTTATAGACAGCCTGCACGACCGAAATCGGAATCACGATGGCTTCGGTCTGCCTGCCTCCGAAGCTGATGACACTGTGCTCGTTGTAGTCAACTCCGATAACCTGGTAATATGCCGGGCCGATCTTGATCCTTGTTCCGCACGGATCCGTTCCTTTGGGATAAAGGTTTTCGTAAACCTGTTTCCCGATCACGCAGACCTTGCGTTTCTGCGCCACGTCCATCTCGTTGATGTATCGTCCGTAAACGATTGTCGGTGTCTCTATCTTGGCGAAATCGGCCTTCAACCCCTTGACGTTGCATCTTGAGGATTTGTCCTCGTAGGTGGCCTCGCCTCTGGACCAGCTGAAGCATTGCGGGGACACGATGTCTAGTTCCGGAACCTTCTCCTTGAGAATCTCCACATCCTTGATGTTCATCTCCCAGTAACGTCCCTTGTTGAAGCCTTTGTATGGTTTCGTGGTGTTCTGCGACCAGATCATCGCCGAATTTGAAGCGAACCCTCCCATCTGTTCGGCCAGCATCGCTTTGAATCCGTCCCCGCCACCCAGCAGAAACAGCAGCATGAATATTCCCCAGAACACTCCGAACCCCGTCAGCAGGCTCCGGCCCTTGTTGCGGGTCAGCGTGTCAATGATTTCCTTGAATCTGTCTATGTCGAAAAATGCCATTTTATGAAGTCTTATCAATATTTCACTCTTCCATATTCCTTCCACATCTAAGCCATTTTGCGCCAGCGCAGACTTTTATGAATATATTCATTTGTGTTTCAATCACTTCTTTTGAATATTCCTCATTCGCTGCGGAGTGCTTCGATCGGGCGGACCTTGGCGGCTTTGCGTGCAGGGGCGAGACCGGCGAGGGTGCCGGCGATGATCAGAAGGATCGTGGCTCCGAAGCAGACGTTGAGGCCGACCGTCGGATCTTTGAACACCGTCTGCTGGAAAAGTCCGAAATCCATCACCATGTTTCCGGAAATATGATCGAGCCACTCGTTGGCCATAACTCCGAGAACCATTCCCACATAGCCGAAGAACGCCGTGATGATGATGCTTTCCGAGATGATCAGTTTCAGGATGGCCCATGGGCTCGCGCCGATCGCCTTTCTGATTCCGAACTCGTGCGTGCGCTCCTTGACAGAAATCAGCATAATGTTCGAGACACCCACAATGCCGCTCAGCAGGGTAAGGATTCCGATGATCCAGAGTGCCGTGCGGATCATTGACATTCCCTTGTTCATCTCCATGTTCATTGTCAGGAGGTTCCATATTCCTACAGCCCTCTTATCGTCCGGAGCCGCGTTGTGGTTCTTGTTCAACGATGCCCGCAACCTATCCTCGAACACCCTGTTGTCTTCCTCGGTGTCCAGTCCGTGGAACGAGAAAGTATATTCATCAATCTCCTTGCCCCTGTTGTAGATTGTCCGGATGGTGGTGATCGGAGCGTAGAGGCTTGACCAGCCGCTCTCGTTAGGTCTCAGGATGCCGATGACCTGAAACATCGAAGAGTTGATCTTGACATATTTTCCGACCAACGCTTCCGCCGCTGCCGCTTTCTGGAGAGCCGTAAGTCCTTCCTCCTTTTCTCCCGTCACTCCCAGCAGTTCCCTCGCGTCGTTGCTGTCCATCACGATGACCCTCCTCCTTTCCTTGATGTCTATCTCGTTGATGAACCTGCCGTAAAGGAGGCTAAGCTTGCTGAGCTCCGAATATTCAGGGCTCACCCCGCTGACCTGCTTGACGATGTATTCCTTGCCGTGGCTGACAGTCAGGCTCGCCTGTGTCAGCATTGTGCCCGCCTTTTCGACATTGTCCGCGAAATCCGGTCCGAGGGTGATGTCTATGTCCTTGTCGTTCAGGTCGATCTGTCTTCCTTCCTGCATTCCGTTGTACGGTTTGGAAGTGTAGCCTCCCCAGACGTTCATCGTGTTGGTCATGTAGTCGTTGTTGTTGCTTTCAAGTGCGTGGATCAGACCATTTCCCGCTCCAAGCAGAAAAATGAGCATGAATATTCCCCAAGCCACGGCAAAGCCGGTCAGTGCCGTGCGGAGTTTGTTGCGCCGGATGTTGCTCCATATTTCTTCAAACAGGTCTCTCATCGCTTACTTCATTATTGTGCCCTCGCCGAACGGTGACGCGTCGTGATGTATGTTCTGCTCTATCTTGCCGATGACTCCGTCCTTGATGTGGATGATGCGGTTGGTGAAATTGGCGACTCCGCTCTCGTGAGTCACCACGATGATCGTCATGTTCTCCTTCTCGTTGAGTTCCCGCAGCAAGTTCATGATCTCCACGGAAGTCTTTGAGTCCAAGGCACCTGTCGGTTCGTCGGCGAGAATGATCTCCGGCTTGGTGATCAGCGCCCTGGCAATCGCCACCCTCTGCTTCTGTCCTCCGGACATCTCGTTGGGATAATGATCCGCCCATTCCTTAAGGCCAAGCCGGTCAAGGAATTCCATTGCCATCTTGTGACGCTTCTGCCGTCCGACACCTTGGTAGAAGAGCGGCAGCTCAACGTTCTCCGCCGCTGTCTTGAACCCTATCAGATTGTAGGACTGGAATATGAATCCGATCATCTTGTTCCTGTATTCAGCGGCCTTGGTCTCGCTGAGGTTCCAGATCAGGTTGCCGGCGATTCGGTACTCGCCCGAATCGTAGTTGTCCAGGATTCCAAGAATATTCAGAAGCGTGGATTTTCCCGATCCCGACGCTCCCATGATGGAGACGAACTCTCCTTTTTCTATGCTAAGGTCAATGCCTTTCAGCACGTGCAGAGGCTGCGCGCCCTGGTAGGTCTTGTTGACATCTTTCAGTTCAATAAGCATTTGGTTGTTATTATTTTGCCCTGTGGGCTGTTGTTTCATTCTTTGGTCATCAGGTCTATGCCATTAGTCACTGAGCACGTCGAAGTGACCATTCTCTCATCTCTGGCCTTTTGGCACTTCGGTGCTTCGACAAGCTCAGCAACCGCAGGATCAGTGACCAAGTATAATATATTTCCGCTTTGTGTATTAGTATATTAATACACAACAAAGATAGCTATACTTTTCTATAATCCAAAAGTTTTTTAGAGAAAAATCACAAATTCTTGTAAATAACGTTTTAGCGCCCGATTTGTAACAAATTACACGCCAATTCATAGAAAATTCTTATCTTGCGGTCTGTGAACGCAAACCAAGGATTGAGAATAAACTTAGAAGCTGTTTTGATTTATTTGAAATGTTCTTTGAGGTGAAAAAATCTTCATTTTCTTCCCGCTTCTTCAGTC
>CAKVBK010000095.1 GCA_934725285.1 uncultured Bacteroidales bacterium
TGCAAGAGCTGGATTGACGGCGGACTTCAGCCTCGTGCCGTGAGCCGTGACCTTGACTGGGGCGTGCCTGTCCCTGTCGAGGGAGCCGAGGGCAAGGTGCTCTATGTCTGGTTCGACGCTCCGATCGGGTATATTTCCAACACTCAGGAACTTCTTCCGCAGTCTTGGGAGAAATGGTGGAAGAGCGAGGACACCAGGCTTGTGCATTTCATCGGCAAGGACAACATTGTGTTCCACTGCATCGTGTTCCCTTCGATGCTCAAGGCCTACGGGGACGGCTACATCCTTCCTGACAACGTGCCGGCCAACGAGTTTCTCAACCTTGAAGGCGACAAGATCTCCACGTCCCGCAACTGGGCCGTCTGGGCTCATGAGTATCTGGAGCAGTTCCCGGGAAAACAAGATGTCTTGAGGTACGTCCTCACGGCCAACGCGCCAGAGACCAAGGACAACGATTTCAGCTGGAAGGATTTCCAGACACGCAACAACAGCGAGCTGGTCGCCATATTCGGTAATTTTGTGAACCGCGCGGTCGTGTTGACTCACAAGTATTTCGATGGGAAAGTCCCTGTGTGTGGAGAACTTCATGATGTTGACAAGGCGGCTCTTGCCGAGATTCCTGCACTTAAAGTTTCGCTGGAGAGGAATCTTGACGGCTTCCATTTCCGCGAGGCTCTGAAGGACGCAATGTCGATCGCCCGTGTGGGCAACAAGTATATTTCCGACACGGAGCCTTGGAAGGTCGCCAAGTCAGACATGGAGCGTTGCGCCACCATCCTGAATGTCAGCCTGCAAATCTGCGCGGACCTTGCGGTAGCCTTCGAGCCATTCACTCCTTTCGCTGCCGAAAAGCTTCGCAAGATGCTCGGAGTATGCCTCTGCGCCGGCATTGACCACCGTAAGGGTGAGCGGGAGACCGCCAACACCTACAAGGAAGGCGAGTGTGCCGCTCTGCACACGGTGTCAGCCTCGTGCGTTGAACAGCAGCCGAATTGCCCTGACGCCGGCAAATGCGTGTGCCTCGGCTGGGATGTTCTTGGCAATGAGAATATCCTTCCTGCCGGACATGAGATCGGCGCCGCAGAGCTGTTGTTCGCCAAGATCGAGGATGAGGCCATCAACGCCCAACTTGCCCGTCTTGACGCTATCCGTGCCGAGAGAGAGGCCGCCGAGAAGGCTGAGGCCGCGAAGAAGGTACTCCCTCAGAAGGCTGAATGTTGCTTCGATGACTTTGAGAAGATGGACATCCGCACGGCCACCGTGCTTGCGGCAGAGCGTGTGCCGAAGACTGACAAACTGCTGAAACTCAGTATCGACACAGGAATCGACAAGAGGACGATTGTCTCAGGGATAGCTGAATATTATTCTCCGGAGGAGATGGTGGGCCAGCAGATCTGCATCCTCGCCAACCTTCAGCCGAGGACAATCCGTGGGATTGAGTCCCGTGGAATGATCCTGATGGCGAAACAGGGCGATGGAAAGATGAGGTTCATCACTCCGGCTGAGGCCCTTAACAATGGTGCTATAGTAGGTTGACATATTCACATAATTAACAGTATGAAAGGATTTTTTGCTTCATTTGCCGTGGCGGCCCTCGTTATGGGTTGCGCCCAGGGTCCGACTGTCACTAAATCGGGTCTTGATCCAGAGAATTTCAAGGCTGAACGTGACGGCGCTCAGACCGCTCTGTACACATTGACGAACAAGTCTGGAATGGAGGTCTGCATCACCAATTTCGGTGGCAGGATCGTGTCCGTGATGGTTCCGGACAAAAGCGGAGACTACAAGGATGTGGTCCTTGGCTTCGACAAGGTTTCGGATTATTTCCCGGAGAACAACAAGACTGATTTCGGTGCCACCATCGGTCGTTACGCCAATCGTATCAACGGAGGTAGATTCACTTTGGACGGCATTGATTACCAGTTGCCTCAGAATAATTATGGACACTGTCTGCACGGTGGGCCTGACGGATGGCAGTACAAGGTCTACAATGTCTTGGAGGCTGATGCCTCGCATCTTAAACTGGAGATCGTTTCTCCTGATGGGGACGCGAATTTCCCTGGCAAGGTGACCGCTGATGTGACCTTCACCCTTACAGATGACAATGCGATCGACATCAGGTACTCGGCCACAACCGACGCTCCGACGATCATCAACATGACCAACCACTCGTACTTCAATTTGTCTGGGGATCCTGCCAATCATCAGATCACAGCCGATTCGCTGTACATCAACGCCTCGAACTTCACTCCTGTGGATTCTGCGTTCATGACGACCGGCGAGATCGCTTCCGTAGAGGGCACCCCGTTCGATTTCAGGAAGATGAAGCTTATCGGGGACGACATCGACTCTGACAATGAGCAGGTCCGCAACGGTCACGGCTTCGACCACAACTGGGTTCTCGACACCAAGGGCGATGACACTGTTCTGGCCGCCGAGGTTTATTGCCCTGAGACAGGAATTGTGTTGAAGGAATATACCAGCGAGCCTGGCGTGCAGGTCTATGCCGGCAACTTCTTGGATGGAACCGTAACAGGTAAGAAAGGCGTTGTGTACGGCCACCGTACCGCCATCTGCCTTGAATCCCAGAAGTACCCAGATACCCCGAACAAACCAGACTGGCCGTCAGCCGTCCTCCGTCCCGGAGAGACCTACACCAGCCACTGCGTCTTCGCCTTCAGCGTGAGGTAGTTTCCAGGAATATTAATGGATCTGAGTAACGTTCGGATCCATCAAGCCGTAGAGGACTCCGTCGACCTGAGTTTTGCACCCTGTCGGGTAATGGTCGCCAGAGTCCTCTTCGACTGTGTTAATCGCTTGCTTCGGTTGTTGAGACTTTAGTGATCCACAAAATCTGGGATGGTGATTTGGCCGTAAGTTACAAAACACTTTCATCGCATTGTCCCTCATAGGTGGCTGTAGGCATTAATCGGCTGAAAAAGTCAAAGCTTGGAGCTCTCGGTTTTCAGCCTATGTGCCCCGGCAGTAGCTTCCAGTTTAGTTGAGGCTGAAGAGGTTTTGTGAAAATCAATTTTTGGGGGCTATTGTGTCTCATTGACAGTTGTCTCTTTAAAAGTTAGATTATTTTATCCTAAGTCATTGATAGATATTCAATTATGGTTTGTGGATTATTTGCTGGATTTTGCAATGTGTTGATAATTAGTGAATAACGTCGTCGAAAGTGAGATTCTCGATTTTAACAGCATCTCTAATTGATTGTCAGTCATAATGATGCGGTTTTGTAAAAGTAAAACTATTTATTTGGCATTTGTCAATCTTTCTTCCGAACTTTGCGGCTGTAACACTAATAACTAAAAACCATTTGTTATGCGAAGACCATTGTTTCTGTTAGCCTTTTGCATTTTAATGGGCGTGCTGTTCTCTTGTGGGGACACCCTTGTGATCGACAAACCTGCGACTGTTGTCTCAGAGGAATCCTGTCAAAACTTTACTATGGAAGAAGCCATAGCTGTTTTCTCTGATGAATATGACAGAACCTCAAATTCTGATCAAGCCACCATTTCGGATTCTCCTTTTGTTTGGGAATCTGGTACTGTTGTTCCGGTGTGGAAAGCGGCGGAGCGTCATTCAATTCAATGGAGAGAGGAGAGTTATGTGGTTCCGATGTTGTCATCAGTCAGGTATTATGCCTCTAATAGTAAGGAAGAAACACTGGTCAGATGTGATCAGAGCCTGATTGTCTCCAAGAATGTCAACAATGGACGAACATCTCTCCGCATCGTTTTCTCTATTCCGGAGGATGACTTGAAGCGAAGCCGGACATCCTCTGATTTTTCTGGACTTCTTGTCTATACGGATTTGAGCGGCAAATTCAGGAAGATAGAGAAGTATGCGGGAGGAGAAATGCTCGATGGCGTTTATTTCAGTGAGAGTGAATCTGAAATAGCCTGGGAGAGGCACAAATTGTTCATCAACAGGATTATGGATGGGATCACAGTATTCAAAGTGAACTCCCCTCAAATAGGAACCCGTTGTCCAGCCCCAGGCGACACAGTGGAGTATAATGATTCGATCAACCCATCATACTGTAACGGTGACTGTTTCCCTGATCTTTGGTGGCAGAACCCAGACTTTGATTTCTGGAATGATTCGATAGCGCCTTCCGACACCACTGGCATTGATGACTATCCTTGGGATGGAGGAGGGTCCGGTGGCGGCGGAGGCAGTGGCGGCGGAGGTAATAGCCGACCGCCAAAGAATAACGGAGACGGTTCAGATAATAAGCCTGTTAGACCGGTTGATTGTTCTTCGTTTTATGGTAAACCAGAGTACTATGAACGTAGGTATGCGGATTATGTTAAGAGACATAAAAAAGAAGACAATAGTATCTATTATATAGAATATGGGTTGTATTATTGTAACAAATTTCTTGATTTGAAAAGTTCTGGCAAGATGTCTGTAGAAGGCAATAAATGGATTGACAAAACGTTAGTTCTCCTTCAAGAAAAATTAGAGAAACAAGTTCAATCAAATCCTGCATTGGAAGATAATTTTGATCTGTTGGAGTCGGCTGCATTTAAAACCCATCCTGAGGCTTATATTGAGGGGGGGGTATTTTGCAGTTGTCCATTATGGACAAATTAAGGATTATAGAAACGATCAGATGGAAAGATCTTACTTCAAAACTTGGACGTGAACAGATTAGTGAGGTTGTAAAGGCTCAAATAGAGTACTATATCAAGCATCCATACGAAAGGGCGTTTGACGCATACTATATGATGAATAATTGGGATCCTATAAAACAATTACTTTACGGTTACTGTTCAGTTGATCCTTTGACAAGAAGTGCGTCACAGGATGATGCGCACGAGAGGTATACGGTTCTTTGCGATTTACTCATTGAGGAGATTGTTGCTTATTTTTACGATACGGTTGATGGCTTTGAGTTAGACTATTGATATTCTTATTGATAATGATGAAAGTTGTTCTGTTGATGATATCCCTTACCCTTGCGTGTTCTTCCTGCTACATCCGGACTGGTTGTAGTGCCGTGGCTGGATTTGACACGGATGTTAATTGGGAGGTTGAATCTTATCCGGTAGTGATTGGAATCGGTGATGAATATGGACCGAATAAAATGTTTGTTTATTCGGATACCTGCGGCTTGCTCGCTGCTTTTAATGGTGATGAGACATCCTTTTATTTGACATCTGATTGTGGAAAAATCTGGACGAAGAGGGGTTCCGTTGACAATCTGTTATGTCGGTCTATCGCAAAGTCAGGTGACCGGTTCTATGGATGTTTTTTAAACACAAATCCAAATGATGGTGGAGTAATTATGCTGTCGGACGATTTGGGAAAAACGTGGGAAACAATTCTCGATAACAAGAACGGGATCTTTCGGTTTAACGTGCAGGATGATGGCACATTGGTCGCCTTGCTGACTCTTGATGAAGGTTATGCTATCTTATGTTCGGTTGATGGTGGGCAGAATTGGATGCCATTTCCGTCTTCGGTGACGAGAGACATCGTTACCTTCGGTCAGTTATCCTTTCTGAAAGATGGAATGATATATTCATCAAAAGGTAAGGTCATAGTGATTAATCCGGTCTCATTTGTGGCTGATACCATATATTCAAACAACGGATTAATAAGTGACGTGGTGGCAGGTGAGGATGTGGTAGGTGTTTGGGAGGGACATAGAGCAAATTATTATAGACTCGAAGATAAACACTTTGATCTTGTATCGTCTATATGGAATATAAGAAGGCCGTTCAGAAACTACATCCCTGCCGAAATCTATCAGTACGGGGACGTGGTTTATACGAAGATCATTCCGCTGACTTATAAAGCGAAAACATCGTTGTTAATGTCCGTGGACAGGGCAAGAACTTGGTGTGAGATTAATGCTGTAAGTGATTTTGAAAAGGAATTAGATGAGGTCGAACCATCGTCCGGCGACTGGCCGATGGCCGGATACAAAGACCGGATGGTATCATACTGTGTGGGCTACAAGGACGGGAAGCGACAGGATTACATAAAGGTCATAAAGCCTAAATGATGGCTTCTGAGACCATTATAATTTCCGGATGACGTTGAGGCCGTCACGGATGGGGAGAAGGACGGATTCGACGCGGGGATCGGAGACGACGAGATCGTTGAAGGCGATGATGCCTTGGGTCTGTTTGTCTTTAGGGACGGGATCCTGCCAGAGCTTGCCGTCCCAAAGGACATCATCGGCGAGGATGAGGCCACCGGGCTTTACCAGATCAAAGACCAGATTGTAGTAGGTGACATATTCCCGCTTGTTGGCATCCATGTAGACCAGATCGTAAGGACCTTTCAGCGAGGATAGTGTCTCGCATGCGTCTCCGATGTGCAGGGTGATCTTGTCCGACACCCCGGCTCTTGACCAGCCTTCGCGCATCAGATCCTCAAGTTCATCATTGATCTCAAGCGTGTCGATGTGGCCGTCCGCAGGAAGTCCGTATGCCATGCAGGTCGCGGAATAACCGGTGAACGCACCGATCTCAAGGATGTGCTTTGCCTGTGAAATCTCCACAAGCATGGTCAGCAACCTCCCCTGAAC
>CAKVBK010000096.1 GCA_934725285.1 uncultured Bacteroidales bacterium
GCAGGAAAGCCAATGACAACAACTGCAAGATGTTTTTGGGATTTGCTTGGATAATTGCTATATTTACAAGTTGTATATTACACCTTAAAAGTTTATAAGACAGTTATGGCATTTTCATTTCTGACTAAAGAGATAGCAATGGACCTCGGAACGGCCAACACGGTCATATTCAGCAATGATGAGATTGTGCTGGATGCCCCGAGCATCGTCGCGATAGACAACACCACCAAGAAGTGCATAGCGTTCGGCCAGCAGGCCAAGCTGATGCACGAGCACACCAACCCTGGCATCAGGACCATCAGGCCGCTGAGAAACGGAGTGATCGCCGACTTCGAGGCCGCCGAGATGATGATCAAGAGCTTCATCAAGCAGGTGAACAGCAAGAAGAAATCACTCTTCTCGCCAAACCTGAAGATCGTTGTCGGCATTCCGTCCGGCAGCACTCAGGTGGAGATCAGGGCGGTGCGTGATTCATGTGAGCACGCCGGCGGACGTGATGTGTACCTGATCTACGAACCGATGGCGGCCGCGCTTGGTATCGGCCTTGACGTGGAGGCTCCTAAGGGGAATATGGTCGTCGACATAGGCGGAGGCACCGCCGAGATCGCAGTGATCTCGCTGGGCGGCATAGTGGTGCAGGAAAGCATCCCGACAGCAGGTGACGTGTTCAACAGCGACATCCAGTACTATATGCGCCAGCAGCACAACATCAAAATCGGTGAGACAACCGCCGAAAAGATCAAGATAGCTGTCGGCGCCGTGATTCCGGATCTGGACGAGGAGCCGGAGCCATACGTTGTGAACGGTCCTAATCTTATGACCGCCCACCCGGTCGAGGCCACGATCACTTATCAGGAGATCGCCCACTGCCTTGACAAATCCATAGCTAAATTGGAGTCCTCAATCCTCCACGTCCTTGAGCAGACCCCTCCGGAGCTATATTCGGACATCGTGGAGAATGGAATATTCCTTTCCGGCGGCGGCGCTCTCCTGCGTGGTCTCGCCAAGAGGTTCACAGAAAAGGTGAACATTCAGTTCCACGTGGCCGAGGATCCGCTCCGCGCTGTGGCGAGAGGCACATGCATCGCTCTCAAGAAGACATCCAACTACTCATTCCTGATGAGATAATGCCTAAGGAGAGATCCATCTTCCAGAGAATCTTCATAGCCGTGGTCTTCACTCTGCTGGAGGTCGCGGCTCTCTTGATGCTGTCGCACAACAGCCAGTTGCAAAGGCTTTGGATCGCCAGGATCTCACACGGATTCATGGCCAGGACATGGGGCGCCACACAGGCCGTCTCGGACTACTTCTCACTCAAGAGGCAGAATGATGAGCTGGCCTTGGAAAACGACAGTCTTCAGAGGATAGTCAGAGGCTACGAGCTTGCGGCCAGGAAAGCCGATCCGGCATTGATGCCGGTGATGGCGGACAATGGGTTCAACTACATCCCGGCCACCATCATAAAGTCCAGCGCAAACACCCAGCACAACTACCTGATCATCGACAAGGGCAGTGACGACGGAGTGAAGAGGAACTCAGGTGTCATAACCTCAAATGGTGTCATAGGAATAGTGGACGCTGTCAGCCCTCATTATTCTTACGCCATCTCATTCCTCAACACCGAGCTGTTCATCAGCGCAAGGCTTGGGGAATCCGGAGCCGTGGGGCCGCTCGCATGGGACGGGACAAGCTCCGACGGAGCCATACTGAAAGAGATTCCGCTCCAGTTCAAGTTCGAGCCAGGAGACACGGTCTACACAAGTGGATATTCATCTATATTCCCGCCTGACATTCCCATAGGTGTCGCCGGAGAATCGAAGATCATCAACGGAGCGACCAACGAGATCAAGGTGCGCCTGTTCCAGAACCACAAGGCTCTGAAATATGTCACCATAGTCGGTAATGTCCGTGCCGAAGAGATCGAAGCCATTGAGAAACAAGAAGAGCAGCAGAAGAAATGAGAAACAGTTTCGCGTTGACATACATCCTGTTGACTGTCGCCCAGATGATTCTGAGCAACTATTTTCATTTCACACCTTATGTGATGGTCACGATCCTGCCGGCGATGGTGCTGTGCATCCCGACCAAGATCGACACCATCGGAGCCATGCTGATAGCCTTCACCACAGGCCTTGCCGTGGATTTCTTCGCTGAGGGCACTCTCGGAATCAACGCATTGTCTCTGGTCCCTGTAGCCCTTCTCAGGAGGCCTGTCATCGGGATGTTCTTCGGCAACGAGCCTTTCGAGCAAAAAGAGAATGTCACAATACGGAAATATGGATTCGCGAGGGTGTCGTTTGTCGTCACCCTTGTGACCATGCTGTTCCTGATGATCTATATCACGGCCGATTGCGCCGGAACCAGACCATTCTGGTTCATGGCCACATGCCTCGGCCTCTCCACCATCGCCAGCTATCTGGCTTCCGTGTGCATACTCAACCTGCTGACTTATGAAGACAGAAGGTAGAGGAAAGACACTGATTATCGGCCTGCTGGTCGTGGCTGTCATCATTCTCGGGAGATTGTTCTACATCCAGATCATCAACGAGAAATACAAGAGAGACGCCTCGAACAATTCGATGGTCTATGACATAATCTACCCGACCAGAGGCATCATCTACGACCGCAACGGCAATATAATAGTCAGCAACAAAGTCACCTATGACATCCTTGTCACCCCAAGGGAAGTCCAACCTTTCGACACACTGATGCTTGCTGAAGCACTGGGAGTAGAGCCTGACTTCATCAGGAACAAGATGGCTGAATATGCCAGGAACCGCCGCCGCATCGGCTACCAGAGCGTCGTTATGCTCAAGCAGATAAAGCCTGAGACATATATGCGGTTCGCCGAGCTCCAGTACAATTTCCCTGGATTCAGGGGGCAGGCGCGAAGCATCCGTGACTATCCCGTCAACGCCGGCGGCAACCTTCTTGGCTATGTTTCCGAGGTGGACGCGAAGTACATCGAGAAACATTCGGGTGAATATCGTTCAGGAGACTATGCGGGAAAGACCGGCATTGAGGCCGCCCGTGAAAAAGAGCTGAGAGGAGAGAAAGGCTACCACATCTACCTGCGCAACTCCCACAACCAGATCGAGCAGCGCTACAAAAACGGCGAGATGGACAAGGAAGCCGTCCCTGGACACGACATCTACACAACGATTGACGCCGGCCTGCAGCAATATGGGCAGGAACTGATGAAGAACAAGGTTGGGAGCCTTGTGGCCATCGAACCGAAGACCGGCGAGATCCTGACGCTGGTCTCCAGTCCCGGCATCGATGTGAGCATGCTCGCGGACATCGGACAGCACTATGACGAGATCATCAAGGACCCGCACAAGCCGATGTTCAACAGAGCCGTACAGGCTCCGTACCCTCCGGGATCTGTGTTCAAGCTCGTGAATGGCCTCATCGGGCTTCAGGAAGGCACCCTCACACCGGACATGGCATATCCTTGCAGCCAAGGCTACCATTTCGGGAACAGGAAGCTCGGCTGCCATGTGCACAGGTCTCCGCTTGTGCTTGAAGAGGCGATAATGATGTCATGCAACGGCTACTTCTGCTATGTGCTCAAGAATATTCTTGAAAACAAGGAATACCACGACATCGGCGAGGCCCTCGACAAATGGAATGATTATGTCCAGAGCTTCGGCTTCGGCCACAAGCTTGGAAGCGACTTCCCGGCCGAGCTTGGCGGGACAATCCCGACATCGAAACTGTACAACAAGATCTACGGGAAAGGAGGCTGGAAATTCACCACAATTATCTCGATTTCCATCGGTCAGGGAGAGGTGGGAGCCACACCTATGCAGATCGCCAATCTGGCCGCCACCGTCGCGAACAGAGGATGGTACAAGATCCCGCACATCGTCAAAGCATCGGATGGTGTTGAGATCGATCCGAAATATTACGAGAGGCAGTACACGATGGTGGACACGATGAATTTCAAGAAAGTGACACAAGGTATGTGGAGAGCCGTCAACAGCGGATTCGGGTCTGGAGGGACCGCGTCTATCGCAGCCGTTCCAGGATTGGACATCTGCGGAAAGACCGGAACGGCGCAGAATCCGCGCGGAGCCGACAATTCAGTGTTCATCTGTTTCGCTCCGAAAGACAACCCCAAGATTGCTGTTGCAGCGTACATCGAGAATGCCGGATTTGGTGCCACATGGGCCGCGCCGATCGCGTCTCTTCTGGTGGAGAAATATCTCAACGGAGAGATCAGCGACCAACGCAAGGGGCTTGAGGACAGGGTACTTCAAGGCAATCTCATGTCAAAGGTAAAGGCTTATAAGAATTGACGGGATGGGTAACTTTTCGGACAGAGGCATAAAGAAAAGCGTTGACTGGACTCTGGTGGCAGTCTACATGTCGCTTATCCTTATCGGCTGGATCAACATCTACGCATCCATCCATTCCGAAGGACCGGCATCGATATTCGATTTCGGATTCCGATGCGGGAAGCAATTCGTGTGGATCCTCACCGCGTTGGGACTCGCAGGTGTGATCCTATTTGTACTCAATCCGCAATTCTGGGAAAGCGCATCGCTGATATTATACTTAGGTGTGCTGGGACTGCTCGTGGCAGTGATATTCCTTGGAATAGATGTCAAGGGATCACGATCGTGGTTTGAGTTCGGGCCGATCAGGTTCCAGCCGGCGGAAGTCTCGAAGATAACCACATCATTGCTGCTGGCCACACTTATGAGCCAAGCCAATTTCAGGATCACAAGGTTCAAAGACTTCCTGCTGACCGCCATGATACTCGTTATTCCTATGGCCGTCATTCTGGCTGAAAGCGAGACAGGTTCAGCATTGGTCTATGTCGGATTCATATTCGTGATGTACAGGGAAGGTTTTTCAGGTTGGTGGATCTTCTGCATCGGGATGGCCGTCATGCTGTTTATCTTCACCCTGACGATCTCGCCTTACGTGTCCATCCTTGTGCTGGCCGGTGTGCTCTTGCTTTGCAACGGACTCGAATCCAACAAGACCGGTTTATGGTTCTGGGTGTCAACAGGGCTGTTCGTGACCTTTTGCTTGCTGCCTTGGATTTTCGGGAAGTTCAATCCTGAATCATTCGTCTCTAAGATAAATCTTCTGTACATCCTGATCGCGGCATGCGTCACCGTGGCGCTATGCATGTTAATCCACGGCTATAAGTCCCGCCGCCGGTTCATGTCAATGTCCGCTTTGGGATTGATGGCCGGAATAGCACTGGTGTTCTCCACTGAGTTCATATTCAATAATATTCTTCAGGATCACCAACGCAAGAGGATTGAAGTGCTGTTGGGAATGACTGAGGATCCGACGGGCGTTGGCTACAATGTCAACCAGAGCATGATCGCCATCGGCTCAGGAGGTCTCTCCGGCAAAGGTTTCCTGGAAGGTACCCAAACCACTTTCGGCTTTGTGCCGGAGCAAAGCACCGATTTCATTTTCTGCACAGTCGGTGAAGAATGGGGTTTCCTTGGCTGCCTCGTCGTGATCTCACTCTACGTTTTTTTGATAATAAGGATTATTTCCGATGCTGAAAAAAGCAGAGAGGCTTTCACACGCATCTATGGTTACTGTGTAGCCTCGTGCATATTCATGCACCTCTTCATCAACATCGGGATGACCATCGGCATCATGCCTGTCATCGGAATCCCGTTGCCGTTGCTCAGCTATGGAGGATCGTCGCTGTGGGCATTCACAGTGCTGATTTTCATATTCATAGCACTTTATCGGCAAGAGAAGAAGTACTATTGATTATTTTTTAGTAACTTTGCAGTCTATCGCCTTGGTGGTGAAATGGTAGACACGAGGGACTTAAAATCCCTTGGACAGAAATGTCCGTGCGGGTTCGATTCCCGCCTGAGGCACAAAAGGGACGGCTGATGCCGTCCCTTTTGTGCCTTACAGGTCAGTGCGGTAGATGGATTTGCGGCAGGTTATGTAGAGTTTGTCTCCGAAGATTGCCAGTGTCGACGGGCGTTCAGGGACATGGATGGTGCGGAGATGTGTGCCATTGCTGTCATAGACCTGCACTTCACCGTCTGCGATGTACACATTGCCTTTGCTGTCGACCGCAAGGCCGAATTCACCGTTTTCGGTGAAGTAACGGAGGTTCGACAAGGTGCCGTCTGCGGCCACGTCAGTGACAACGGTGCGCCTGTCATATTCATTGACAAGATATAACGGCTTGCCGGGGATGGCCTCCAAGAGAGAGGAACTGCGGGCGATGTCGTACACGCGGGGGATGATGGTCTTTCCGTCCGGAGCCACAAAGCAGGTTTGAGGCACGTACAGGGCATCTTCGTTGAAATCGTGGAAATCACGCCATCTGTTTGATGGGTATAAGGCCTTGGCGACATTCTTTATCGAGCGCATCGGCTTCTCTTCCAGAAGCCTCAACGACTCTTCAGGGTTGTCCGGGTCTATCGTGTACGCCAGAACCGCGTGTCCTGAGTTTCCCCATCCGCTGAATGACGTGCCTCTTGAATCGGG
>CAKVBK010000097.1 GCA_934725285.1 uncultured Bacteroidales bacterium
AGATTCTCAATCTTGCAATAGGAGTTCGATTCTCCTACCCAGTACAAGGGTGCCGGAAACGGTGCCTAATGATTAAAGGAACTGTCTGAAAAGATGGTTCCTTTTTTCTATGTTCCTTCTCTTTAATCTTGCGTTTGCTTAATCGGTGATATTCGCTAAATTTGTATTCACTAAACCAATTACAGATGAAGATGAAAAGGATAACTCTTCTAACGGTGGCCATCGTGGCGGCCGCATCAGTGTCAGCCGCACCCAAAACGGTGGAGACAGCCATAAAGGCGTCCGATTCCAGAATAACCTACATCGGACGCACCGAGGTCAAGGACGGGAATGTCTCGTTTGACTGGACAGGCGTGTACGCAAAGGTGAGATTCCAAGGCAACTCATTGAGCATCAAAGCCTCCGACACAAAGAAAAACTACTACAATGTATGGCTTGACGGATCAATGGACACCACGCCGGACAAGGTGGTGGCCGTGCACGGGACCGACACGACAATCGTTCTCTTCAGTGGCGATGAGATCAAGGCCCGGTTCAAGAACGACAAGAAGGCAGCAAGAGCCCCGCATCAAGTGATTCTTCAGAAGCGCACCGAAGGCGAACAAGGGATCACCACAATCAGCGGATTCCTCACCGATGGTGAGTTTCTTCAGGCCGACGCCCCGAAAGAAAGGGTAATTGAATATATCGGAGACTCCTACACATGCGGATACGGCACGGAAAGTTCCTCCACGGAGCGGTTCAAGCCAGAGACCGAGAACCAGAATCTGACCTATGCATGTGCTGTGGCAAGATATTTCAACGCCGACCAGATCATAGTGGCGCACTCCGGCATGGGAATAGTCAGAAACTTCAACAGCAAGCTCACCGGCTACTGCATGCCGGAACGCTATAGGCAGACATTTGATGGAGTCAAAGAGGCAATATGGGACGCGAAGTCTTCGGCAGTCAAGCCAGACGTCACGGTCATCTATCTGGGCACCAATGATTTTTCCAGAGGTATGCAGCCAGCCGAGAGAATGTTCGTCAAGAGTTACATCAAACTTTTGGAAGAAGTCAAAGGCAATTACGGAGAGGGACACCCTATCCTTTGTCTGGTTCCGAAGCACGACTACCTGATGCTCGAATATGTCCGGAAGGCAGTTGAAAGCTGCGGGCTCAAAAATGTCCACATCACGACACTGACGAACTCTGTCCACAATAACGTGGAGGACATGGGAGCGGACGGCCACCCGAACTACAACGGTCACCGGAAGATAGCCTACACAGTGATTCCATACATCTCTACAATCACAGGCTGGGAACTGAATGACAACAATGTAAAATAACATGCTATGACAACAAGGGGGAAAATTTTCACTTGGACCGGTGTCATACTGACTCTGGCGCTGGCAGGATTCATCTATTTCCGTTTCTATTTTGTTTTTGGCGACGGTGTGAAGGCCGGAGAGCTCAACCAGTTTATCTACAAGGGATATGTCTGGAAAACATACGAAGGCAAACTGATCCAGGCCGGGTTCAGAGGCTCGGCCAAAGGAAGCGGCTCGGCCGTGGAATCCTACATATTCGATTTCTCCGTGGCTGATGAGGAAGTCGCCAACGAACTTATGCGGTGCAGCGGCAAGTCCGTCGAGCTGCATTACAAAGAATATCTCGGAACGCTGCCCTGGCGCGGGATGCAGAAATATGTCGTGGACAGAATAGTGTCAACCTCAACCCCTGTCAACGAATGATGAAAAGGATCTTTACTCTTATCGCGCTTGCGGTGCCGATGGCTCTCAGCGCGCAGACCGGTGTAGTTGCCACACATCCCGCCAACAATGAAGGAAAGGAATTGACGATGGAAGAGGCTGTGATGGGCAGGAGTGTCCGGCCGGCCGGCATCTGGGCATCCTGGGTAGGAAAAAACACTTTCCGTTTCTTCAAGGAAGGCAAATGGTTGACCGAGAATCTTGACAGCAAGGATGTCAGTGAATATTCAGCGCCGGCTTTGCCGCAAGGATTCCCGGAGAACGCCGGAAACATCACAGTGGGTAATGACAATGCATACGCTTTCACGATCGGGCAGAGCCTCTACGTCTTCGAAGACAAACCCGTCTGCGTGGCCGAAAGCGAAAACAGCCAGATCACTTACGGACAGACCGTAAGCCGGAACGAGTTCGGAATCGAGAACGGAATGTTCTGGTCTCCCGACGGATCTAAGCTGGCTTTCTACAGAAAGGACGACAGCAAAGTCACCGACTTTCCTCTCCTTGACATCACAACCCGCACAGGCTCGCTCAAGAGCATCAAATACCCGATGAACGGGATGGGCAGCGAGAATGTGACCCTTGGAGTCTATGACAGGACAACCGGCAGGACGGTATGGTGCGATGTCAACGAATATGGCTACGACCAGTATCTCACGAACATCACTTGGTCTCCGGACAGCAGGAACATCTTCATCCAGGTTCTTGACCGCACACAGAAACACATGAAGCTGAACATGTACCATGCGGCTGACGGGTCATTCGCCCGAACCGTGCTGACCGAAGACGATTCCCGCTATGTGGAACCGCTGGATCCCCTTCATTTTATAAATGGCACATATTCATTCATTTACAGAACCAACAACCGTGATGGTTTCCGCAACCTCTACCTCTGCGACACGCTCGGCACAGTGAGAAGGCTCACGGCTGTTGACGCGGACGTCGAGTACCTCGCCAATGACGGAAGGTTCGTTTACTACACCTCAGCCGAGGTTTCACCGGTGGAGAACCACCTTTTCAAGATAGAGATCAAGATGCCGATCCGGCACTCCCGGCGGCCGAACAGCAGATTCTTTAGCCAAGCCCAGGTGCAAAACCTGTCCAAGATTCCGGCTGACATCGTGACCAAGGCAAAGTTCGGCCAGCCTGTCAGACTGACAACAGCCGAAGGCTGGCACACGGTCAGCCTGAACGAGGACTGCACGAAGTTCATCGACAGTTACAGCAGCTTCAATGTTCCTCAAGTGACCGACCTCATGGCAACCGACGGCAGATTCATCCGCAACCTGTCCATGGCGAAAGACCCGCTGAAGAGTTACAAGACCGGCGAGGTGCTTTTCGGCACGGTCAAGAGCGCTGACGGGCAATATGACAACTGGTACAGACTCTCTCTACCTACGGATTTCGATCCGGCAAAGAAATATCCGGTGATCCTCTACGTTTACGGTGGCCCACATTCCCAGATGGTACAGAACACTTGGCTCGGGCAAGTACGGATGTGGGAGATGCTTATGGCGCAGAAAGGCTACATTGTTTACGTTCAGGACAACAGGGGGACACAGAACCGAGGCGCCGAATACGAAAAGACGATTCACCGCCATTGCGGCCGGAACGAGATGGCTGACCAGATGGTAGGCATCAACATGCTTAAAACCCTTCCGTACGTCGATCCTGACAGGATCGGTGTCCACGGTTGGAGCTATGGCGGATTTATGACCATCTCCCTTATGACAAACTATCCGGAGACATTCAAGGTCGGCGTGGCCGGCGGACCGGTCATCGACTGGAAGTGGTACGAAGTTATGTACGGTGAAAGGTATATGGACACCGAAGCCACAAACCCTGATGGTTTTGCTCAGACAAGCCTTATCAACAATGTCAGGAACCTCAAAGGCAAATTGCTTATCTGCCAGGGGGCCATCGACAACACGGTCGTTTGGCAGCACAGCCTGAACTTCGTCCAGAAATGCATAGAAGAGAATGTCCAGCTGGATTATTTCCCGTACCCTTGCTCGGAACACAACGTTTTCGGCAAATGGAGGATTCATCTTATGGACAAGGTGACAAACTATTTCGACGACTACCTGTAGCATCGTCTGTCAGCATAAAGAAGGGGCGCTCCGGAATCCGGAGCGCCCTATTTCTCAGCTCCGCAAGTCAGCAATGGAATCCACCTACGGCAACGGGGCGCTCACGCCATCCTTGATGGCCTGGAATGTATAGGTGTCCTCTCCGAGAGTACACGACGCCACGTAAGGATCGGTCTCACTATAACAGAACTTCCCCGCAGTTTTGCCATAATACGCGTCACAGTATTTGAACTTCACGAATTTGAGTTCAAAATTGTTATAGACATTCCTGATTATGAACGGTCCGTCGCTTGCCGCCTGTATATCACCGTTGCTGACATACAGGTTGACACCTACAGTGTTATTAATGCTCACTCCACCCAACATTCCGCTTATGGCAAGCGTTGTCACATTGGCACGACTGCTGGAAGGCTTTGTCTCTGCAAGATAATCAATGAAAGAGTCATAGCGTCTGAATCTGTAAACATCCGTGGATTCATCATAATATGCCTTCATCAAGTACACGTGACCGAATGTGGAATAGTCGAAAGAGAAACTGAACGATGTCTGGCCGAGTATCAACTCATAGTTTGTCAGGTTGACGGCCACCTTCTCCGTTCCGTCAACAGACATTACAAGTTTTCCGTTGTCACTCGTGAAAGCTTTGTCACCACTGCCCCCCTTAAGACCTTCTACATTAAGAGAGCCTATCGTACAATATTCCGGAATGATTGTCTCGGTGGCAGAAGTGCTTTGGACTCCATAATCCGGCAGATAATCCGAGTAGACAGCAGACTGAGCAGAGCCTGACACCGGAATATGATGTATTCCGACAACAGACGGAGCCTCTCCGTTTCCGAATATGACACGCTCAGTCCTATCACTGGCCACTGTGCCAATAGGGCGGCTCCATCTACACGCGACATCACGGGTGCTGAACTTGATGAAATGGTCCCCCTGACAATAGTAATTAGGTTGCTGTCCCAACCTGCCGAATGAATACTTTCTGAAATTCATCAAGTCTCCAAGGCTTCTATAGTAGAAATACCCAAGACCGGCATCACTGCATTGCGGGAACGAGCATCCTCCCCATCCGGTCTCCTCTGTGCCTTCCACCTTTCTGGTAACCAGATAGCCAGCCGTGACATATTCATCTTCCCAGCTTGATCCCATCATCCGAACCGACATCTCCACCTTGTAGGGAACACCGCACGTCGCCGCTATCCTGTCAGGATCGGATATTGTTTTATTCCCGAATGAAAAGCTCTCCGGTTTGGTCCTGGACGAAAGATCCGAAAGCCTTGGCGAGCCTTCGCTCCAATCCGGCAACGACTCCCGATCAAGATAGATATAACCTGACGCGTCAGATGTCATTGTGTATGATCTGCCTGTCTGGTCCTTGAACATGACAGTGCAGTCCGGAATCAAGACAGGCCCGGGGCCGGTCACGATCAAGGCACAGCCACCCGAATACGGGTTGACATACTCATAGGTGGTGTCTTTGACAGCTCCGTTCATCCTTACTTTCGCAAGGGCACGGACCGGAGCGACATTGTACTTCGTCCAGTCGGCCTCCTCTACATACATAGTGTCCGTCGCGGCTATCTTTTCCCCAGGCTCTCCATCCTCACCATTCCTGCCTCGGAGATATTCATAAAAATCAGCCACTGAAACTGCGAAAGTCGGCCATTTCGGGTATATGCTTATGTCATACACACCATTGTCCGGGTTGTCAAGTCCATCCTCGCTGAGCACCAATTCCTTCCAAAGGTCGTAGGCGGATTTGCCATTCGCACCGTCCTTGCCATTGATTCCATCTTTACCATCTGCACCATCTTCCCCGTCAGCACCATCTTTGCCATCGACACCATCCTTTCCGTCAGCGCCGGAATCGCCTTTCGCTCCGACGGCGCCTCGGAGATATTCATAGAAATCCGACAATGATGTCTTTGACGGATCCCATTTCCCGCCAGGATTCTTCGGATCCTCAAGACCGGCCGAGGAAGTCACATCGGCGACCCAGAGTTCGTATGCAGACTTGCCGCTCGATCCATCGGCGCCATCCTTACCGTCATTTCCATCTTTGCCGTCAGTACCGTCCTTACCGTCAGTACCGGCATCACCCTTTGGACCTTGTGCCTTCACACCCGTATCAACATCACCGATCCACCAATTTCCGTTCTCTCCCACATTCGGGGTGATTCCGTCCTTGCCATCAGCCCCGTCCTTGCCGGCCGATCCGTCTTGACCGTCACGACCTTTGGCTGAGACGTGGGTGTAGATTGTGTCACGGGTTTCCTTGTCAACGATGATCCACTCCCCGGTCTTTGGATCTATCTCCGGAACAAGCCCATCCTTGCCGTCTTTTCCATCAACTCCATCCTTACCATCGGCGCCCGAATCACCTTTTGAGCCCGCCTTGCCGGTCAGATACTGGAAAAATTTCAAAATTGAAAGATCTTCAAGAGTGATCTCATTGCCGTTCTGATCCAAGACTTTTCCTCCGGCCTCTATTGTCTCCCTGACATAAACCTTCCACATCTCGTATGCGCTCTGACCATCGACACCGTCCATACCGGCATCACCCTTGTCACCTTTATCTCCCTTATCG
>CAKVBK010000098.1 GCA_934725285.1 uncultured Bacteroidales bacterium
ATTCTCAATGCGGAGTTCCCCGCACGTGTGTGTTCTGTACATATTTGATGTATTTTGAATATTCTTCCTTGGAGGTCAGCGTTTCTTAACGGACCTGCAATCTGCAAAGTTAGCAAATTCTCCCCAAGAATGATTGAATATGCCTGATTTTCATTCACCAGCAATAATCAGCGTCTAAACCAGACCGTACGCAACCAGCATTCATACAAAGGATCTTCAAAAGTATATTCCTTTCCAAAGTCATCTAGGATGTCTTTCTCCACCAATGCTTTTCTTGCCCTAGACACATTCGTGCTGGATTTCAAATCGTATGTGTCAAGAACTCTTTTTGAAGACAGTTCTTTTTCCCCAGAAACCATCGCATGGAGTAAATTCTGTTGAGAAATAGTCAAGGTCTGAGTCAATGCCCTGTTAAGTTCTCCCATCTGGGAAAGAACACTGTCAAACGCTTCTTCCACAAGCGGCAAGGAACAATGATGTTCAGTAAGCATCCAAGCAGTCTGCGAGAGCTGCTGGACATAGTAAGGGTTGTTGTCAGCCAAACACACAAGTCTCTCACAAGACTGAGAATCAATCGTTTTCCCCGTCTTACCGAACTGCCTTGGGATATATTCCAGCCAATAGGTTCGGTCAATTTTTTTTAGGAAACGCAAATCTCCGAATTTGTAAAACGGCATCGAAACCTTCCCGAAGACCTCCATCATCATGTGTCTTCTGCTTCCATATAAACAATAGGATACATTCTTGTGAAGCTGCCACTTGGAACGAAGATTCGCCTGAAAAGACCTTGGATCATCAAAGGCCCCGATCTGCTGAAATTCATCAATGCACAGAACAATCTTGATTCCCTTGTCGGAAGCGATCTTTTCAGGAAGGTCCAGAATCTCATCCGAACTTTTCATTGGCTCATTAATCTTAAACTGTACTGAATATGACGCTGTAGCATCGCCAAAACTTATCCCGGACACAATGGCAGACGCATATTTCTTGATTGTGACAAGAACATTGTCCATCGTCGATGCAGTCTGACGAATAACCTCAGTGGCCAGTTTGGAATAAAACTCCTCTTCTGACCTGACATTGAATATGTCCACCAACACCACCCTCAGATTCTTGTCTTTTTCCATCGCTTCTGCGGCAGCCTTGCAGACAAGAGAACTCTTTCCCCAACGTCGCGGAGAAATTAGGATTGTGTTCGTCAAGGCACGGAAATTAGCGGAAAGCAATTTTGTATCCTCGGTCCTATCAATAAAATTATCGCCACCGGCTATCTTGCCGAATACAAAAGGAGCATCCATCATGTATCAAATTTTGTACAAATATATGAACATTATTTGATGTATCAAAAAATGTTCATATCATTTTATACAACCCCCCAGTCACTTCGTGACAGCCCCAGAGGGGCATGGGAGAAAGGATTCCCCCAACCCCTTCGGTCGCTTCGCTCCTTGATGTATCAAAAAAGGTTCACTGTTTAGGAGATGGTGAATATCAATAGGTGTGCAGGCTGAAGCCTTGGGCGGAGGGGAGGCGCGCTGACACCCTCCTGCACATCGGGAGGGTGGACTCATCGACTTAACCGATTTGTAACCCGACTGTAATGAAAGCTTAACAAAGGGGAACTAATTTTGCCGTTGATATGACAAAGACAAGACTTATAATCATCATTGCTGTCGGAATACTATCCGGGGCTAGTGGGGCAGACGCTGAAGCCTCGATGACAAGACCAGAACCGACGGCGGTTCGATCAGCAAACGGGGTGACATCCTCCAAGAACCATAAGGTCAGATTTGTTGTGAAAGACGCAAGCAGTGGGGAGACCCTGATCGGAGCGGCTGTAATCTTGAAAGGCAGCACGACAGGAGCGACAACGGACCTGGAAGGTACAGCGGAACTCAGCCTGAAAGACGGAGACTATCCCCTTGAAATCTCTTACATCGGATATTCAGCGGTTACTCTAACACTTAAGGTAAAGGGTGGCAAGGTCATCCTTCCAGAAGAAGCGGCAGGAGTAGGACTGGACGACACCGGAATAGTCACGGTAAGCCTCACGGCTGACAACACCTTGATTGACAATGCCACAGTCATGGCGCGCAAAAGTCTTGAGAGCATCTCGGCTCTGCAGAAGGAAAGGCAGATGTCCGTGCACGCGATAGAGAACATGGGAGCAAAGGAAATGAGCCTAAAAGGTCTTTCCAACGCCCAGGAAAGTGTGGCGAAATTCTCTGGAATCTCGATCGCTGAAGCCGGGCAGATGATTGTACGTGGACTTGGCGACCGCTACAGCTCAACCACCCTGAACGGGCTGCCGATAGCGTCACCGAATCCGGACAACAAGTTGATTCCTCTTGACATATTCCCGTCATCAACAATCCAGAACATCACTGTCAGCAAGGTTTACGAGGCGGGATCATTCGCGGACTACTCCGGAGCGCATGTGGACATCAGCACAAGCAAGGGGAAAAGTGAGGATTTCCTTAAACTGTCATTCTCCACGGGAGGCTGGTTCGGGACATTGTTCGATGACTTCAGCCAGATGGGCCGCAAGTCCTTGTTCGTCACCCCGAAGCTTGGCAAGGCAGCAGGAGTTTCCGACTATTCGGAGTTCAAGGAATATTCAAAAACCAGATCCCTGTTCGACACTGGTTTCCAAGTGAACGATGGCACGGCTCTTCCTGACTTGGACGGAGATGTGGGCTTCGGGAAAAATTGGAAGACCCGCAGTGGAGAACTCGGAGTGCTCGCCAGCGCCAGCATTCACTCAGGAAACGAAACATTGAATGATGCCTATTACCGGACCTACGAGGCCAGTTCAGAGGGGCTCGCTGCAACGGAAAGTGTCTATGACTCATACACCTCAAAACTGGATATGGCGGCACTTGTGGATCTTGAATATACCTTCAAGAAACCAAGTTCGATCGGATTGACATTCTTCTTCGCCAGAAATGCCACGTCGAGTTACCAGAGGCGCTCCCTTTTGGACCACCTTGAGACCTACGATCTTGTAGGAAGCAACTCAGTCAGCCATTTCTATGCCCTAAGGAATCTGCAGCTGACAGGAAGGCACTCGCTCGCTGACGGCAAATGGGATCTGGACTGGGGAGTATCGTACAGCGGAACATCCAGCGACGAACCGGACAGAAGGCAGGTGATGTTCAGCCAAGGAAGCGACGGGACACTCAGTTTCTTCAACCTGAACCAGCAGGAGACGCAAAGATATTTCGGTAAACTCTCGGAGGATGAAGTCGTTGCGGACGTAAGGGTCTCACACGCCATTGACGAGGACAAGAAGGTTCGATTCGGACTCAGCGCCAAGGACAAGAGCCGGGATTTCAGTACAACCCGCTTCTATTACAACATGAAAAAACTCACTGGAGCCATCAGTGACATCGGAGACATGGATCAGTTCCTGAACGACGCAAACATAGAATCCGGACTCGTCGGAATCGACAGGAAACGTCACAAGCGCGATAGTTATGACGCCTCCAACAGGATCATGGCCGCCTTTGCGGAGACTGACCTCAAGTTTGGAGAGAGATGGTTCCTTAACACCGGGCTGAGGGTCGAAGCCTCTGACCAGGGAGTCAGGTATAACGATGATGTGGAGGACAGAAAGCGTAATCTCAAGGCTTTCAACCTGTTCCCGGCTGTGAATCTGAAATATTCAGTGAGCACCCAGTCAGCCTTAAGATTGGCCCTTTCCAGAACAATCACCCGCCCATCGTTCATCGAGATGGCACCTTTCCTCTATCAGGAGAGTTTCGGTGGGACCCAACTGCGAGGCAATGAGACTTTGGAAAACGGTTACAACTGGAATGTTGACCTGAAGTACGAATTTTTCGCGGACAAATCCGATGACATGTTCACCGTGACAGGTTACTTCAAGTACCTTGACCATCCCATAGAGCGCACGCAAAGGCTCTCTGGCGGAGCTTTGGAGCAGACTTTCCAGAATGCGAACAATGGTTTGGCAGCCGGGATTGAGGCAGAGTTCCGCAAGGAAATCATCAGTGACCTGACCATCAGCGGCAACGCGTCCTACATATTCACTAACGTGAAACTTCCTGAAAGCGGTGCCTACACCAACAAGGAGAGAACGCTTCAGGGCGCCTCACCATACCTTTTCAACGCTGACATCAGCTACACTCCTAAACTCCGGGATGGCAAGACGCTTGGCCTCGCCCTGATCTATAGCGTGCAGGGGCCGAGAATCCACGCGGTCGGAATCCTAGGCCTTGGAGACGAGAAGCAGATGCCGTTCCATAGCCTTGACTTCTCCGGGACCTGCAAGATCAACCAAAATCTTACTGTAAGATTGGGACTCAAAAACCTCCTGAACTCTTCAGTGAGGTTCACACAAGAGATTCCCGCTGCGGGCCGCACAGTGGACGCAGAAGGCTGGAGGCTCGGAACGGGAGCAGACCTCGGAATCACATACAATTTTTAGACATCATTGAATATCATTACCTTAATCATTAAGCTATATGAAGTGTATTAATCTTAAAGCATTCGCGGCCGCAATCATCGCCGCAGCGGCATTGACCGCCTGTCAGAAGGATCAGGACAACAAGAACGAAGAGTCTGAAACAAATGAACTGAAAGGATATGTCACATCAGATCTCAAGCTTGGGGCCGGAAAGACATACTATCTTACCGGAAGCCTTCAGGTAAAGGCTCCGGCCACTCTCACCATCGAGAAAGGCGTGACACTCATCGCCAAGGACAACGGGGAGATCAACTACATCCTTATCGAGCAGGGAGCGAAGATAAACGCGGTGGGAACCAAGGACAGCCCGATTGTTCTTACAGCGGAAAGAAAGGAGAATGGTGCGTGGGGAGGAATCCACATCTGCGGACGCGCTCATTCCAACGCAGGAGCCGGCAACACATCCGAGATTGGCAACGCCCCGTACGGTGGAAGTGTGGAGAACGACAACTCCGGCACGCTGAAATACATCAGGATTGAATATTCCGGCTACGCCCTCGACTCTGAGCACGAGGCTAACGGGCTGTCCCTCTACGGAGTCGGAAACGGGACTTCCATCTCCTACATCCAGTGCTATAAGGGTTCCGATGACGGAATCGAATTCTTCGGAGGAAGTGTGAATGTGGATCATTGCGTGGTCGTTGACTGCACCGATGACAGTTTCGACTGGACAGAGGGCTGGAACGGAAAGGGTGAATGGCTCGTCGCCTACCAGACTGATCCGTCATGCGACTGTCTTTTCGAATGTGACAACAACGGCAAGGCAATCGAAGCGACTCCGGTCTCCAATCCGACACTGAACCACGTAACGCTCATCGGCAACAACAGTTCCGAGACCAAAAGAGGAATCCGTCTCCGCGCGGGAACCCACGCAAGCTTCTCCAACACCCTCGTCACCGGGAAAAGCAACCCTCTGACACTTGAGACAGAGCCAACAATCAGTTCCTTCGTAAATGGCGAATCGAAGTTCAGCAATGTCATCCTCTCTGGGACAGTAAAGGATGATGGAAAAACAACCCCATCCTACACGGAGGCATTGTTCACGGCTGCAGGAAACAAGGTCAACCAGAAACTGACGTTCACTTCCCGTTTTGTGGGAACCGTGGATGGCGCCGGTGCTGTCCCAGCCGATGATGACTGGACAGCAGGCTGGACTCTTTAGCGGATAGCAAGAACCAGAAGCAATCAACCAAAGGCTGGCTAAATGCACATTTAGCCGGCCTCCATTTTTTTTGCAGGCCACGTCATGTCAATAGGTGTGCAGGCTGAAGCCTTGGGCGGAGGGGAGGTAGTTGACACCCCACCAGCACATCTGGAGGAGGATGAAGGAGAAGATCAGGAGGATAAGGGCGTGGTGAAGGGATTTACGAGAGGAATCGGTCACTGAGCTTGTCGAAGTGACCGGTTCCTTATAGCTGGTCACTTCGACCGGTTGGTGAGCCTGTCGAACCACAGTGACCGGAGCCAAAGCAGAGCCTTGCCCTTGACGCAGATGAAGATAGAGCAGGTAGCTGAGCCAGGTGGCGGCGGCCCATGTTTCCTTGGGGTCCCATGTCCAGTAGTCGCCCCAGGCTTGCTTGGCCCAAAGGGCGCCCATGACTATGCCCATTGTGAGGAAGCCCCAGCCGATGCGGACAAGGGTGTCGCAGAGGCAGAGGTCAGTCACTTCGACAAGCTCAGTGACCGGGCTGGTTGGCTCCTCGGCTGACCGTTCCGGCCGGTTGGTGAGCCTGTCGAACCATACCGACCGG
>CAKVBK010000099.1 GCA_934725285.1 uncultured Bacteroidales bacterium
CCGGATTCAACACCCCGTCGTATTTCTCGAAATGTTTCCAGAAACAGTTCGGAGTGCTCCCTAAAGACTACATAGACGCGCTATAGGCACCCCAGGAAGGTTTTTTGACAGATTTGTTGCAGCATTGACGTGATTGTTCTACACCGGTGGCAGGTACTTACGCTATCTTTGCCTTCGTAAGAACCACAATTAACAACATTAATTATGTCAAAAAGATTTCTTATCCTAACTATTCTCTTTTTGTCAGTGATTTCCATGAAGGCCCAGAATGTGACCGTCAGAGGAAACGTGACAGATGCGAATGATGTTCCCCTCGCCGGGGTGAACGTCATGGTCAAGGGAACGACCAACGGAACCAACACCGATGTGGACGGCAAATTCACATTGGAAGGACGCAAAGGTTGCACCCTCGTATTTACTTTCATCGGTATGCTTTCTCAAGAGGTTGTGTTCGAAGGGACACCTCTCAAAGTCGTCATGCAGGATGACAAGAGGGCTCTGGATGAAGTTGTCATCATCGGTTACCAGACCGTGAAGAAGTCGGATCTTACGGGAGCCGTCTCTGTGGTCGACACCAAGGAGATGCGGAAGAGTCCGGCTGGAACCATCGTAAGCCAGCTTCAGGGTCTTGCCACAGGTGTCACCGTGCGCAGCTCCGGAAGAGCTGGTGAGGATGCGTCGGTTGTGATCAGAGGTATCGGATCACTGAGCAACGTCTCCCCTCTTTGGGTCATCGATGGGATGATCGCCGACCCTGGAGTCGCGTTCAACCCTGCTGACGTGGAGTCAATCCAGATTCTGAAGGACGCTTCGGCGGCCGCGATCTACGGTTCACGTGCAGCCAACGGAGTCATCATCGTCACCACCAAGAAAGGTGCGGAAGGCCCGATGAAGGTTACCGCATCCGTGAAGGAGACCGTTGAATGGAGCCCTAAGTACGACCTTATGAACGCCAAGGAGTACATCAAGTACAACGACATCGCCTACGATGAGGCCATCAAGGATGGAGTCAACGGTGTCACTGCACGCCAGCAGCATTCCAACTACGACACAGACTGGCAGAAGGAAGTCCTCAAGACCGCCCTCGTGCAGGACTACAACGTGGCCCTCTCTGGTGGAGGAAAGTCCGGCAACTACTATGTCTCAGGAGGTTACTACAGAAACGACGGAGTTTCCTACGGCAACACATTCGACCGTTACACCTTCCGTGTCAACACTTCCGGCAAGAAAGGATGGTTCTCATTCGGAGAGAACTTCGCCTATTCACTTACCGAGACTGACCCTAACCAGACAAACACGTACAATGACTTCCTCAGGATGATGCCTACCATCCCTGTCTATGATGAGAACAATCCTGGAGGCTATGGCTATGGCGACTATGCCAAGTACAACACTTTCGGAGTCAACCCGATAGCCCGTGAGAATCTGGAAAAGCGTCACATCCGTGAGAACCGTCTGAACGGTGCCGTGTGGATGGAGGTCAAACCTTTTGATTTCCTGTCATACAAGCTTAACGCTGGTATCGACCTTTACTTCTACGAGAACTCTTGGTTCCGTGGGGAAGGCAACTGGACCCAGAATCAGGAACATCGTGATCCAGAAAGCCAGAAGGCAAGGGACAACACCTACAACAAGCTGATCGAGAACACCTTGAACTTCGACAAGGACTTCGGACGCCATCACATCGACGCTGTGGCCGGTCTTACTTACCAGCACCACGAGTGGGAAGGCCTTTGGGCTTCACGTCTGAATTTTCCTCTGGTCAACGGCGAGTACCTCACCTACCTTAGCTCAGGAGCCTCAAACCAGCAAAACAGCAACACCTACAGCGAAAACGCCATGATCTCCTACCTCGGGCGCGTGAACTACATCTTCGGAGACAAGTACTACCTGACGGGAACCTTCCGTCGTGACGGAACATCAAGGCTTTCCAAGGACAACCGCTGGGGCAACTTCCCTTCTATCTCTGGAGCATGGAGAATCTCCAAGGAGAATTTCTTCAACGTGCCTTGGATCGATGACCTGAAGATCCGTGGAAACTGGGGACGCCTTGGCAACTCGACCATCGGAGACTGGGACTACCTCGCCACGATCAACCAGAGCATCGTGACCGTGATCGGCGGGACAATCAAGACCGGCGCGACACAGGTTAAGCTCGCCAACGAGAATCTCAAGTGGGAGACAAAGGAGACCGTCAACGTCGGACTTGACGCCGCCTTCCTCGGCAACAGGCTTTCTTTCACTTCTGAATATTACAACTCAAAGACTTCCGACGTTCTGTTCACCATGCCGATCGCCATCTCCACAGGTAATGACGGAGGCGACCCGAGAGTGAACTCGGCAAGCCTGAGGAACAGCGGATTCGAGTTCACGCTCGGATGGAAGGACAACATCTCAGATTTCTCCTACAGCGCTGTCCTGAATGTCACGACCATCAACAACAAGCTTCTTGAGCTCGGCTACGGCAAGGATTTCGTTGATTCCGGAGAGGCCAGAAGCGAGGCGGGCAGACAACTCGGAGAGTTCTTCCTCCTTAAGACCGATGGTCTTTTCAGGACCCAGGCAGAGATCGACAGCTATGTCTCCACAAAAGACGGTGTGACCAAACCTATCACCATCAACGGCAAACGCCCTCAGCTCGGAGACGTCAGGTACATCGACACCAACAACGATGGAATCATCACCGCTGATGACAGGCAATATGTCGGAAGCCCTTGGGCAAAGGCACAGGTGTCCCTCATCCTTAACGCGGCTTGGCGCGGTTTCGACTTCAGTATGATGTGGTACGGACAGTTCGGCAACAAGGTCTACAACATCGCCCAGTGGCAGGGACGTTACTTCGCCGACAACTCCAACTACCTGAGGTTCAAGAAGGGAGAGGAGCCTTACCAGGTCAACCCGAATTCAGACACACCGCGAATCATCTACGGTGACTGGAGAAACACCCAGGGATCCGACCGCTATCTGGAGAACGGTTCCTTCTTCAGAATGAAGAACATCTCCGTAGGCTATACCTTCCGCGGCAACTGGATGAAGAAAGCCGGAGTGGACAACCTTCGCGTCTATGCCAGCGGCAACAATCTCCTGACCCTCACCAAATACAAAGGTCTTGACCCTGATTTTGTCAACACCAACATCTGGAATATGGGCACAGACAGTTTCGCCTATCCTAACACACGTTCGGTGATGTTCGGAGTTGAATTCACATTTTAATCACAAATATTGATTCTATAGTTATGAAATATATTTATGGATTGATGATAGGAGCCGCCATCGCTCTCTCTGGATGCAGCTCTGACCTACTTGACCTCCAAAATCCAAACGAGGCCACAACCGGAACATTCTGGAAAACCGCCGAGCAGGCGGAGGCCGGCATAAACGCCTGCTACAGTTCCCTCTACAAGGAAGGAACGTGGATGAGATGGTTGTCCTTCAGGTATGACCTCACCTCAGACGAGGGATGGAGCACATCCCCTTGGCTTGAGCTTGGAGACTGGACGCGTTTCGGCTACAACAACTACAACTTCTACGAAGGAAACATTGTGCATTGGGAATGCTTCTACAGAGGAATATTCAGATGCAATCAAGTCCTTGGAAAAGTTCCTGACATCCAGATGGACGAGACCCAGAAGAACAGGATACTCGCGCAGGCGCAGTTCATGAGGGCTCTGTGGTATTTCCAGATCAACCTTCTTTGGGAAAAAGGTGTTCTCCTGACCGAGACGGTGGGACCGGACTATGTTCCTGAGGAGGCCACCGAGGCTCAGATCTGGGAGCAGATCGAGGAGGATCTCAAGGCGGCGCAGCAATACCTTCCTGAATCTTGGGACGCGGCCAATGTCGGCAGACCTACTCTCGGAGCCGCGAAGGCTCTTCTCGGCAAGGCCTACATGCAGCAACTTAAGTACAACGAGGCCAAATCTGAGTTCAAGTGGCTCATCGACAAGGAAGCGACCGGGCTGTACGGCCTGATTGACAACTGGGTGGACAATTTCACCGACAGGGACGAGAACAACAAGGAAGGCATATTCGAGATCCAGTTCTCTGACCTCAACAAGGGTGGCACAGGCAATGACGCGAGCATGGCTTTCGGCTTCCAAAGGACACAGTTCTACGCCCCGGGCGGAAACGCCGGTGTGGGCTGGGGTGACGGCAAGGCCCGCAGATGGCTTGTGGACGAGTACCTCAAGGAAAAGCGTGCTGACGGAAAGAACGACCTTCGGCTCTACAACAGCATCCTTTACAAAGGCTTCGGTGAAGACTTTCCGGATCAGAGCAAAAAGTACTACAAACAGGCCGATGCCTCACAATGGTTTGACGAGTGGGGACAGGGAAAGGATGACTGCTACATCCGCAAGTACAGCACCTCGTACTATCGTGACAGAGAAGACTATTTCGCCCCTAACAACTACAGGATAATGCGTTACGCTGACATTCTGCTGAACTACGCCGAGTGCATTGTGATGACCGGAGGGACTCCTGCCGAGGCCGCCAAATATGTCGATGAGGTCAGGGAGCGCGCCGGTTTGAAGAAACTGTCTGAAAGCGAATATATTCAGAAGAACTTCCCGGACTGCCTCGCAAGCAAGGAAGGATTCATGAACAGGCTTGAGATAGAAAGGACACTTGAGCTCTGCTTCGAGGGATGGAGATGGGCTGACCTCAAGAGATGGGGTGTGCTCGATGACCAGTCAAAGATCGATCAGATAGCAAAATACCGCGATCCGGATTTCGAGAATTTCGTGATCGGCAAGCACAGAAGGCTTCCTATTCCTACCAAAGAGGTGGACATCAGCAAGGAAACCCCTGTGAGCACACCTAAACTTCCTCAGAATCCAGGTTATTAGTGTTAATAATATTGGGTAATGTTCATTTGGTTTTGTTAAATTAGCGGCAGGAGGGAGTCAGCACCATCTGGCTTCCCCCTGTCCATTATTGTATGTTATGAGAAAATTCACTCTGCTTTTGTCCTTGGCACTGATTGCCAACGCTTACGCCTGCGGATCGAAATATACTGATCCCGATGACATAGATGTTCCGGGAACAACAGTTCCTGTCCAGCTCGCCGACCCATTCATAATGCTTGACGGAGACACCTACTACGCCTACGGCACACATGCCGAGTCCGGAATAGAAGTTTTTACCTCGAGCGATCTGAAAGAATGGAAATACCAAGGGCTCGCCCTGCAGAAAAAGGATGTGTGGGCCGACAGATGGTTCTGGGCTCCGGAAGTCTATAATGTCAAAGGGAAATACTACATGTACTACTCGGCCGATGAACACATCTGTGCGGCGGTCGCCGACTCCCCTCTCGGACCGTTCACGCAAGAGAACAAAACTCCGATGATAGCGGACGAGAAATGCATCGACAATTCACTGTTCATCGATGATGACGGCAAGCCGTACCTGATTTTCGACAGGTTCAACGGCGGGTTGAACATCAATGTGGCCGAACTGGAGGATGATCTTGTGACGGTGAAAAGAGGAACGGTCACCCCTTGCATCAAGATGTCACAGAGCTGGGAGAAAGTCTATCCGACAGTGAACGAAGGCGGTTTCGTGATCAAGCACAAGGGGTTGTACTACATGATATATTCCGCCAACAGCTATGAAAGTCCGAACTACGGAATCGGATGCGCCACCGCCGAGAAAATCACCGGGCCGTGGACCAAATACGATGAGAATCCCATCCTTCAGTTCCCAGGAAACCTTCAGGGAGTGGGACACGGAGCGATATTCAAGGACAAGGAAGGGCAGCTGCGGATTGTGTATCACTCGCATTGGAACAAAAAAATGATCCATCCAAGAGTCATGCACATCGGGAAGGTCAGCTTTGAGAATGTGGGCGGAGTTGACCGTATGAGGATAAGCAAGGATTACATCACACCTAAGCAGAAACAATAACATAAAACACAGACTGACAAATGAACGCAAAAATGATCGCCGCGCTGTTTGCGGCCATGATGGCCGGAGCATTCTCTGCACAAGCCAACACTACCGACGATGCTTTGGATTACAATGCATTTTCATATTCATTGGATCTGAAGACTCCCGGCAATCCTGCCACGCATCACGTGTTGACTGCGGTGAGTACAGGCAACGGAAAACAAACCCTGACAGCGGCGGAAAGCCTCCCGGTCACCATCTTCAGAAGCGAGACCAAGACTCCGGAAGGAGAGGCGATACGGGTGGCGATAACCGCTCTTGAAGATGTCAATT
>CAKVBK010000100.1 GCA_934725285.1 uncultured Bacteroidales bacterium
AACGGAGTGCTTTACTCCCCGGTGCCGGCCGGCAACCGTGTGATCGAACTCCCGCTCCAGATGCTCGCTTCCGTGGGCTGGTACGGTTTCCACACTCAGTACTGGTTCAGCGGAGACAGCAGTTTCGTGGCGGAAGTCTACCCGAAAGTCGAGCGTTATCTGTTCAGAAGCGGTCTCTGGAGATTTCAGGATAATGGACTTCTGAAAGTCCGTCCAGGTGATTGGAACTGGGGCGACTGGGGCGATGACATAGACACGGAAGTCTTGACGAACTGCTGGTATTATCTGGCCCTCAAATCCCAAAAGGAATTCGCCCGCATTCTCGGCCGTCAGAAGGATGCGGAGACGATTGAGGCTTTGATGAAAAGAATATCCGACAGTTTCGACTCATACTATTGGACAGGTTCCGCCTACCGTGATCCGAACTACAAGAAGCAGACTGACGACCGTGCCCAAGCCATGGCCATAGTCTCCGGTCTGGCTCCGGCTGATAGGTATCCGGCTCTGTTCGAGACCCTTAAAAAGGAGTATCACGCCAGCCCTTACATGGAAAAGTATGTCCTTGAGGCTTTGTTCCAGATGGGACACGGTGATTTTGCCATAGAAAGGATGAAGTCCCGCTATGCGAAGATGATGAAGTACGATTACACAACCCTGTTCGAGGGGTGGGGAATCGGCAGCGAGGGTTTCGGCGGCGGCACGATCAACCATGCATGGAGCGGTGGCCCGCTGACGATCCTGAGCCAGAAACTCTGCGGAATCGAGCCGACTGCCCCTGGTTTCAAGACTTTCGAGGTCAAACCTCAGATGGGAACCTTGAAGTCCGCTTCAGCCTCTCTTGAGACTCACTTCGGTATGATCCGTGTCACGCTCAGCAGGAAGTCCGCAAAGTCTCATGTGGCCTCGCTCACGATAGAGGTTCCGGAAGGCACCACAGCCACTGTCACGGCCACAAACGGCAAACCGAAGACTATTGCCGCGGGAACATATTCATTGAAAATCAAGGTTGAATAATTCATAAAATTACTTGTTATATGACTTTAAAAACTTTAATTGCAGCGGCAGCCGTCTCTTTTGCGGCCATTCTGCCGGTCGCGGCCAAAGATGTGACCTACAAGGTAATTTCGCCTGACGGGCATCTTTCAGCCACTGTTGTTGTGGGGCAGACTGTTTCGTATTCGGTTTCAAGAGATGGTGTCAACCTGATCGCTCCATCGGAGATTTCTATGACTTTGTCAGACGGGATCGTGTTCGGTGAGAACGACAAAGTCCGCAAGGTCAAAAAGGCCAGCGTGGATCAGACCCTCCCGACCGTTGCCTACAAGAAGGCTCAAGTTCGTGACAACTTCAATGAGATCACGCTCATATTCAAGGAGTTCTCCCTTGCTTTCCGCGCCTATGACGAAGGGGTGGCCTATCGTTTCACAAGTTCATTGAAGAATGATTCGATGGTTCTGGCCGAGATGGCTCAGTTCAATTTCGCCAAGGATTGGGACGCTTATGTGCCTTATGTCAAGCAGCATACGGAAACCCTTGAGAGTCAGTACTGGAACTCCTTTGAGAACACATATTCCATTCACGCTTTGTCTCAGTGGAACAAGGAGCGTTTGGCTTTCCTTCCGATTGCGGTTTCGGCGGAAGGAGGGATGAAAGTGCTGATCACTGAGTCCGATCTCGTGAACTATCCAGGAATGTACCTTTACAACGAAGGCAACGCCACGACCCTTTCCGGACGTTTCGCACCATACCCAAAGACTGTGGAGCAGGGCGGGCATAATATGCTTCAAGGCATAGTCAAGGACAGAGAGGGCTACATCGCATCCTGCGCGGCGGGAGAGTCTTTTCCTTGGAGAGTCATCATGGTTTCGACAAATGATGCCGAACTTGCCGTCAATGACTTGGTCTGGAAACTCGGTGAGCCTGCCGATCCTTCGGTGGATTATTCATGGGTAAAGCCTGGCAAGGTGGCATGGGACTGGTGGAATGACTGGAACATTTACGGAGTGGATTTCCGCGCCGGAATCAACAATGACACCTACAAGTACTACATCGACTTTGCTCAGAAGCATGGCATTGAATATGTCATCCTGGATGAAGGCTGGGCTGTCAACAAAAAGGCCGACCTGATGCAGATTGTCCCTGAAATCGACCTCCCGATGCTTTGTGAATATGCCAAAGCGCATAATGTCGGTCTTATCCTTTGGGCTGGCTACTATGCTTTCGACCGCGATATGGAGAATGTCTGCAAGCACTACTCCGAGATGGGCATAAAGGGATTCAAGGTGGATTTCATGGACCGCGATGACCAGTATATGGTTGACTTCTTCAGGCGTTCGGCTGAAACCGCAGCCAAATACGGACTTTTGATTGACTTCCACGGAGCGTTCAAGCCGGTCGGACTCAACCGAACCTATCCTAATGTGATCAACTACGAAGGCGTTTTCGGCCTGGAGCAGATGAAGTGGAGCAAGCCTACCGTCGATCAGGTTACATACGATGTCACGGTTCCGTTCATAAGAATGGCCGCCGGTCCTATGGACTACACTCAGGGTGCGATGCGCAACGCCATCCAGAAGAACTACCATCCGGTCAATTCCGAGGCGATGAGCCAGGGCACCCGTTGCCATCAGCTCGCTGAGTATGTAGTATTCGATTCTCCTCTGAATATGCTGTGTGACTCACCGTCCAACTATATGGCCGAGCCTGAGTGCACAAAGTACATAGCCGACTGTCCTACAGTCTGGGACGAGAGCGTCGCCGTGAACGGTGTCCTCGGCCGTTACATCACCCTTGCACGCCGCAGCGGAGATGTCTGGTATGTCGGATCCCTGAACGATTGGAAAGCCCGTGACCTCACATTGGATCTCGGTTTCCTCGGAGAAGGCGAATGGACGATGGAAATCTTCCGTGACGGCATCAATGCCGACCGTGCCGCCCGTGACTACAAGCGTGAGTTCGTCCCCGTTTCAGCCGATCGCAAGGTCAAGATCCACATGGCGCCAGGTGGCGGTTGGACAGCCCGTGTAACCAAGAAGTAAATATTCACAATCCTTATTATGGATAAAACTTCATTCGTCCGCCCCCACCCGGGGCGGGCGTTTTTTTATCGGATCATAAGCGATGGAAAATAATAAAAACAGGGATGAGAAAAAACTCATCCCTGTTCAGTGGAGCATAGGAGGATCGAACTCCTGACCTCAAGATTGCGAACCTTGCGCTCTACCAGCTGAGCTAATACCCCGATTGGACTGCAAATATACAAAAAATCATTTACGAAGCCACCATATTCAAAGAATTTTCATCTTGTAGACGCGATATAATCCTTATATTTTATGAAATCATCAGGCATAGGCATATCATAGACCTTGCTTCTGAGGAACGCACCGAAATCCTTGATGTCTGAATATTCTGACTGCTCCTCCACGGTCAGTGTCTCACCGACACCGACTCTGATCCTTCTGTATTTCTTGTTTACGAGCTCGTGCGGAAGCTGCATCAGGCGGACTCTCCAGTCTATTAGTCCCAGATTATAGAACCACAGCGAGTTATGGTCGAAAAAGCGCACCGGTACAATCGGTACCTTGGCTTTTTGAATAAGCCTAAGAACTGGTTCCTGCCACTCCCTGTCTCTTATCTTCATCTCTTTCAGGCTAAGGTCCGAAACAGCGCCTGAGGGGAAGAATCCAATGGGTTCTCCGTTGTGAAGTTGTTCTAAAACCTCACGCACGCCTTGAATGTTCTTTGCGGTGATGCCTTTGTTAAGGTTGTTTTTGGGATTGACCACAACCAGGCTTGGCCTGAGCGCTTCAACAATGGCCAGAAACTCTGTCACCATAACTTTGAATCCCGGCCTAAGATGTCCCATAAGATCAATCAGAATGATTCCGTCCATCCCTCCGTATGGATGGTTGCTGACCGTGATGAACGGACCGTCAGGCAGGTTCTTAAGCCTCTGTGATCCTCCCAGTTGGTAGTTGACTCCGAGTCTGTCCAGAAGTACACCTGCGAAATCCGCTCCCTTATGTTCGTCAATCGTGTCGTAGAGGTCCGACAAGGTCTTGATTGACAGGATTTTTCTCAGAATACGTGCGACAGAATCACCGAATCTTCCCTTGAAGACCGGCGCAAGCTGTTCAATTTGTTCGACAGGAAGGAGAGGCATTATTCGTTCCCTCTCTTAGGCATAGGATCCATCTTCGCATAGCCCTTGGCATCGTTGATTATCGTGACCAAATAGATGATGATCAACAACGCAAGGATCGCGATTCCGGCGACATCAAGTGCCCTGAGGTCAATCTCCTTGCCGAATAAAGTCATTGTGGCTGAGAACTCCCTGAGAGGTTTGATGAATATGAAAAGAGAGGTGAGGATTATTGCGATTACCCTGAACTCTGTCGGTCCAAGTTTGGCGTAGGTGAGTCTGAACTCGCTCTTCAGATGGGCGTTGACGCTGACATTCACCGTAAGGCAAAGATAGACAACGAAGATCATCAACGCCAAATCCAGGCGCATGAGATATGACAGTCCGAGACCGATGAACATGAACGCCTCGTTGATGCAATCGACCGTGTGGTCAAGGTAATAGCCGTAGATCGGTCTTTGGGTCTTGCGGACTCTGGCGAGGGTGCCGTCAAGGGAATCTCCGTACCAGTTCACAACGAATCCCAAGCAGCTGATCCATAGAAAATTGATGTTGACACCGCTGAGGATGTAGCCGGCTCCGATCATGATTGCCCCGAGCGTGCCGATTGCTGTGAGTGTGTCCGATACGACCCATTTCGGCTGCCTCTCGGCCAGCCAGACAAGGGCCTTCTTCTCGACTCCGTTCAGAATGGAAGTCTGTATTCTTTCCGCTTTCTTGTCTGCCATATTCAATTATGTGTTAGATGTTTTTGACGTAGATTCTGGCTCTCTTGTGGAGGTGATGCTCGAATTTGCCCCAGAGGTTCTGCACGTTGTGGTTTTCCTCCAGCTCACGGGTGCTCTCGACGTATTTGATGCCGTTCTTGTGCATTCCCCTGCCGATCTTGGAGATGATCATCGCGTTGACCCCCTTGTCTTTATATTCATTGGAGATGGCTATCAGCAGGGCGTCGATCGTGTCGTTGTGACGCAGTGCCTTTAGAATATGGATAAAACCGAAAGGAAACATGTGCCCTTTCGCCTTCTGCAGAGCCTTTGACAATGACGGCAGCGTGATTCCGAATCCGACAACCTTGTCGCTTTGGTCAACAATGACGGAGACGTAGTCCAGATTCAGGTTCGGGAAGAACTGATCCTTGAGATCCTCGCACTGGGCGGGGGAGAGCTCCGAAAAACCGTGAAGGACGGAATAGCACTCGTTCATTACTCGGAATATTCCATCAGCATATTTGTGGAGCAATTCATTTTTGTTCCTGTAGTCGCCTTCCTTGAGATTGTAGCGTTCCCCGATCATCTCGGCGAAATGGAAATATCGGTCGAGATTGTCCGGAACCGTGATTCTGTATTCCACGAAATCAGTCTCTTTCGTAAAGCCCTCTTTCAAAAGCATCGGCTCGTAGTAGGGAGCGTTGTATTTCCCGTAGGCGGTGGGAAGCTGGTCGAAACCTTCGACAAGAACTCCGGAGATGTCGAACTCAAGGAATCCGACGGGGCCTTCGATGACCTCCATACCCTTTTCTCCGGCATATTCCTTCACCTTTTCCATAAGGGCGTGGACTACTTCCTGCGATTCAACAAAGTCTATCCAACCGAAGCGACAGATTTTTTTGTCAACCTTTTTGTTGTACTTATAGTTTATGATTCCGGCGACCCTTCCGACAATCTTGCCGTTCTCGTCATATGCCAGCCAATATTTACCTTCGCAGACCTCAAAGGCCCGGTTTTTGCCCGGAGTGAGGGTGTCCATTTCCATCGACTCAATCTGAGGAACGTA
>CAKVBK010000101.1 GCA_934725285.1 uncultured Bacteroidales bacterium
GAGGCCGGCATGACTCCGCTTCTGCCGATGTACACCCTCGGGCACGATTTCAAGCCGGCGACCATCCATGCCGGAGGACTTCGCTACCACGGAGCTGGCGTGATCATGTCACAGCTGATGAAGGACGGCTACATGGAGGCAGTGGACATCGAGCAGACAGACGCGTTCAAGGCCGGCGTCCTCTTCGCCCAGACCGAGGGCATCATCCCTGCACCGGAATCTTGCCATGCGATCGCCGCGACCATCAACGAGGCCCTGAAGTGTAAGGAAAGCGGGGAGGAAAAGACGATTCTGTTCAACTTGTCCGGCCACGGATTCGTGGACATGAGCGCCTACGACCAGTACTTCTCCGGGGAGATGCAGAACTTCCACGTCTCAGACGAGGAACTCGCAAAGTACATCAAGTCGGCTGACGCACTGAACAAATAGCCAAACGTTACTCTGTGCAATCAACAGGACTTGTCCTTCTGTTTAGTATGAATAGCCTGCGGTCTGGAATCGTAATCAGCAACTTGCTATTCATCAATCATTTGCGCTGTTGCCTTTAGGTGCGCACTACCAAAGGCAACAGCCTATTTTATTAATATTATGCTTATTACCCCACACTTTATTCAGCAAAATTAATCCGGGTAAAATTTCTTTCTGCAATCAGCTTTATTTATCTTTGTAAGCAGATGAGAAACGACTATGTTCTACAAGCTTATAGAAAGAAAAAGAGACGAATGGCTGAAATCCGACGGCTGCACGGTAGGAAATCTTACTCGATACATTGAAGAGAAAGGGAGACTTCGCGACGCCCAGATTGAGGCCGTCAAAACGTACTTGTTTCTGAATATTAAATGTAAGAACAAGCCTCTTTGGCAATTGTTCTCTTCCGGAATGTTCAATAGTGTTGACCTGAGCGAGACCGAACTCACCCAGAAAGCAAGGAGTTTCATGGAAAAGAATCCAGCTGCGCAGGCATTGTATGAATATTCATTGCTGAAAGATAGAAACGGTAAGCAGATAGCACCTGAACTTGAGAAAGAGATTCGCTTCAGACCTGAAAGCATCGACTACGAAAGTGTATTTAAGAACATCTTCTATAATGTAAGTTACACTGACTACATTTTCAGTCTTCCGATGGGAGCGGGGAAGACCTTCCTCATGTCGGCGATAATCTACCTGAACCTCTACTTTGCACTCAAAGATCCTGATGCCAAAGAATTCGCGCACAACTTCCTGGTCTTGGCGCCCTCAGGGCTGAAATCATCAATCGTGCCCAGTCTCAAACACATCGTTGAGTTCGATCCGACATGGGTGATTCCCGATCCGGCCGCCTCGCAAATCAAAAGAATCATCAGCTTCGAGGTACTGGACGAATCCAAAAGCGCCAGAAAAAGCAACATAACCAGAAACCCCAACGCCCGTAAGATCAGTGCGCACCAACCATTTGACACATTGACGGGGCTTGTAGCCGTGACAAATGCTGAAAAAGTCATACTCAACAAGATGGACAAAACTGAAACTTGTGGAATCCTGAATGCTGAGGACTTGCAGGAAATCAAGCAGGCGAATGAGTTACGTGAAATCATCGGGCGGATTCCGAACCTGGCCGTCATCATTGATGAGGTCCACCATGCGACAGACAGTGAGATCAAGTTGCGAAAGGTCGTGACAGAATGGGGCAAACTCAACAATTTCAACTCAATTCTTGGGTTTTCCGGCACGCCTTATCTTGAAAAGGCCGAAATTGTGCCTTTGGCCAATGGCTTATCACTCAGGAACACAGACGTCACCAACGTTGTATATCATTATCCATTGATCGAAGGTGTGGGCAATTTTCTCAAACGCCCTATAATCAGATTTGCCGACAACGAGCAGACGGAAATCATCCGGAACGGTGTCACGGACTTCATGAACAGTTACAAAGATACAGAATATCCAAACGGAACCCGCGCCAAACTGGCCATCTACTGCGGCAAGATTGAGAATCTGGAAGAGGTTGTCTACCCCCTTGTGACCCAGATTGTGTCTTCTTTTGGACTGAACCCGGCGGAAGTGATTCTGAAATACCATGGCGGCAACAAGGCCTACCCCGTTCCTGAAGGTTCAGAGACTTCATTCTCCACCCTTGACAAGCCATTTTCCAAAGTCAGGGTCGTGCTTCTTGTACAGATAGGCAAAGAAGGCTGGGATTGTCGAAGCCTCACCGGAGTCATACTGCCCCAAAAAGGAGTTTGCCCGACGAATATGGTTCTCCAGACAAGCTGCCGATGTCTGAGGGAAGTTCAGCACAATGCTGACGAAACAGCCATAATCTGGCTGAACAAGTTCAATGCTGACACACTCAACAAGCAATTGAGGCAGCAGCAAAACATCACGCTTGAAGAACTTAGGAAAGCAGGAGAAAAGAGCGGACACACTATCAGAAGAGTTTCCAGAATGGATGTGCTGAAGCTTCCTGAAATCAATTACCATCAGCTCAGGATAAGCTACGGTGACGAGATTGTCGAGAATCAGGCTGACACTCAAAAAAGGCTGGAGCCCGAAAGCATCCTCATCTATGCCAAAGATAGCCTTATCCACGAACAAGACCTGACTGGAAAAATACTGAGCGTCAGCAAAAACAACGAAGCCTCTGTTGAGCAGGCCACTTTCAGCGACTGGGTTTACAAGATTCACAAGGAAAGCTTCGGTACGCTCGCAATGGACGAACTGTACAAGCATCGCGACAGCCTTGAAAAGATCTTCGAAAGGATAACCATCCATTATGGGACATATTCAGCTTTTAATCCTGAATACGACCATGAGGCCGTCCGCTCAGCAATCAGACAGGCTTTCGTGCCTTTAAGAACCTTGAGGGTTTACGAAGAGGTTGTGCCAGAGGAGGCGAAACTACTAAGAATAGACAATCTTACCGATGCGGCCAACACCTCTGACACTGACATCTACTATCCGGATGAGGAAGCCGTGGAAGAGATTCTGGCAGAAGACAAAAAGTCGGCGCCACCGGAACTCTCTCCCCAGGAGAAAGCCGCCATGGAATTGCTGGCCAGGCGCGGCATTGTGATGTCTGATCTTTCAGAAAAACATCCTGAAAGGAAACAGACTTACCACTACATTCCTTATCATTTTGACAGCGGCCTTGAGAAGAGCGTTTTCACGGAAGAGCTTCTTCCACTGATCAAGGAGAAGAAACTTGAGGTCTATTTCAACGGGGACGACACTCTCACGGAATTCAAGATCAACTGCTATAGGAAAAGCGGTGAGAAATGGGAATATCTTGGCAAATATATTCCTGACTTTCTTATGATCAGCAGAACCGGAGAGGGACATATTCACAAAGTGGCCATCATCGAGACAAAGGGAGAGGGCTTCGCAGCGAAGTTCAACGACCGGAAACACTTCATGGAAGAATATTTCATTCCAAGGAACAACTCTGAGTCCGGCTACGAAAAGTTCAGGTTTGTTTACCTTGAGGACACACAGAGCAGGGACAGCAGACTATCTTTATTGAACAAGACCATAACTGAATTTTTTAAGGACTAAACATAGCGAGAAATGGCAGTCAAATATATTCCATATTACCCGGAGACAATTGAAGGACAGGCGATTCTTGACAATTTCGCAAGGACACGCAGGGTGTTGAAATACAAGGACAACGGTGAGGTGTTCACACACATCCAGCGTGGGATGCCGCTGTTTTAGGTTGAAAAGATTGAAGAAGTCGGAAGCAATCCCGGCAGCAATCTTGTGATAAGAGGAGAATGTCTTTCAGCATGCGCCTACCTTAAAGACAAGGGAGAGACCGTGGATCTGGTCTACATTGACCCTCCATTCGCCAGCGGTGCGGACTATTCTAAGAAAGTTTACATCAGACGGAATCCTCAAGTGGCCATAGCAATAAAAAAAGCCGAGGAACAAATACTTGTGAAAGGTTACCAAATGCAAGAGAACGACATTAGGCATGTCGCCGAACCAGAAGCAGAATATTCTGAAATTGCTTTGGATGAACTGAAATCCTTCGAAGAGAAGATGTACGGAGACATCTGGGACAAGGAGCGTTACCTCAACTGGATGTACGAGAATCTTTCGGCGATCAAGGCCGTGATGAGTGAGAATGCCAGCATCTACGTGCATCTGGACTGGCACATAGGGCATTATGTGAAGATTCTGATGGATGAGATTTTCGGTGAGGAGAACTTCTCTTCTGAAATCATTTGGAAGAGAACCACGTCTCATGCCCAAAAGGAAGGATTCGCTGTTGTTTACGACTCGATTTACGTCTATACAAAGAACACTGACGATTACATTTGGCACAGCCAATATGCGCCACATTCTGACGAACACGTAAAAAAGTATTATTCCAATGTAGATGAAAACGGACGGAAATATGCATTAGATAACTTAACCGCACCTGGCATTGGCGGGCCACGTTCTTTTTTTGGAACGCTCCTCGATCCCCCGGCAGGAACGCATTGGAGATATTCACAAGAAAACATAGACAAGCTCTGCAAAGAAGGACGAATTGTGATGACCGGCAACAACCGTCCACGCTATAAACGGTATCTTGATGACTTGAAAGGCAGTGTCATCAGTGCTCTTTGGGATGATATTCCCCCTGTAAATTCTCAGGCGCAGGAAAGAGAGGACTACGCCACTCAGAAGCCGGAGGCGTTGCTGGAAAGGATCATCAAAGCGAGCAGCGACGAGGGGATGGTCGTGGCGGATTTCTTCGGAGGGAGTGGGGTGACAGCCGCTGTGGCAAACCGCCTCGGAAGACGGTTCATCCACTGCGACATCAACATCAACAGCATCCAGACAGCAAGAGACAGGCTTAAAGCCGCAGGAGCCGGATTCGATGTGCTGGAAGTTAAAGACGGAATATCCCTGTTCAGGAACCCGGTCCAGACAATGGACAAGCTGAAGGGCCTGATTCCGGGATTCAGAGAAGAGACCGGGCTCAATCCTCTTTGGTCCGGAAGCATTGAGGATCTGGAATCCGGATGGATGCCTGTACATCTTCCGAACCTTCTGGACAGTTCCTCCAGAGTGCTGGACATCTGCTCAATCGCACCGATAATAAAGGAAGCAATCCCTGAGCTCCCGGATGACACGAAAAAAGTCATCATCTATTATATTGACATCCATGACCGGCCCGAGTTGGAGAAGTACATCAAGGAAAGCAACAACACTTTGGTTGAGGTTGAGCTTAGAGATCTGAAAAGGGTTCTGGATGAAGTGGTTGCCGAAGACACTGTCAGATTCAACTTCCAAAAGAGCACAGATGGCGTTCTGAACATCTGGAAAGTTGACATCCTGTCTTTCCACAGCGACAGAGTCTGGCGGAAGATCGATGAAGTCAACGAGAAGGCAAGGCAGCAGTACCTTGTGGAAGTCTCAAAAGGTAAAAACATAGAATTCAATCCAATCCTTATGAGTGAGGATGGATTGGAAGCAATTGAGATGCTGAGTCTTGACTGCTCTTCAGCTGAAAAAGCCGCACCTTGGCATAGTGATTCTGAAATCAAGATCGACAGGCTGGGCTACGTGATAAAGAACGGGAAGAAAACCAGCTCTTTCTGGGACGGGAGCGTAACATCCGATGAACGCCCTTTGCGCCTGAAAATCCGTAACATCTGCGGAGATGAGAGCATTTTTCTGTTTCCACAGTAATCTTTCCAGAGCCACGAAGGGTCTCTAACCTGAATTTTGCACGTTACAAAAATTCAGGTTAGAGACCCTTCGTGGCTTATAAGAGATTATGGAAAATCAACTACTATTCTTTCTCCGAATTATATATCGGGAGGGTCTTCTGGCGGAGCCAGGCAGCGACATCTTGGGAGAGGCGTGGGGAAAGA
>CAKVBK010000102.1 GCA_934725285.1 uncultured Bacteroidales bacterium
ATCATCAGCGCGTCGGCGATCTCTTGGTAAGTCTTGTGTTCGTAGCGGTTCATCCTGAAGATCGTCTTCCTCAGGACCGACATTCCATCGATCGCCTCATCAATGCTGCGAAGCAGTTCCAAGGTGTCCGCATGGAACGACGGCTCGTAGTGCTCGGTGCCCACACTCGCCGACACCTTCCGGTACCGGTCACGCACTCCTTTCCGTTTTATGAAATTCAGTACGGCGTTGTGTGTCATGCTGAACAGGTAGGACTTGAGCGAATCCACCTCACGGAGAGTTTCACGGGAATTCCAGATCTTCAGGAACAGATCCTGCGTTATGTCCTCGGCCTCGGATGAATTCTGAAGCATGCTGAAAGCGAAGTTCCTTATCCGTCCGGCGTACAGGACATAGAGAATACCAAGAGCCTTGACATCTCCTCCCGCTATCCGATCAAGCAGCTGCCTGTCTTCATTAAGCATTTCACCTGACAAATATAGTTATTATTTACCACTTTCTGACACGAACCTTGTACATGTCGATGTCCACGTTGATGATTCTGTCAGGAACTGAAGCTTCAATGTTCCTGCTATAACGAATCTTGTGCGTGGTATAACTCTCGCTTCCTTCCGGAATGGTCGCGTCCGTGTACCATACCTCACCGCTTTCAGCGTTGTAATTGAGTGACTTAATGGCAGTGGAGGCAGAGAACAATGGCATTTCCGTAAATTGTTCGGTATCGACATTGAACAGATAGGCCTTGTAACCAGCGACAGTGATCGTGTTATCATCCACATGGTTGATGTCATGGATTCCACCCTGAGGAGCCTTTATGCTCTTGACGAGTTCAAAGGATGGCTTGGCAGTACCGAGGCCATTGATCTTGAATGTCTTGATGACATCACCACCGGCAGCATAAAGCACATTTCTCTTGTAGTCCCAGACAACTCCATGCCCGGAATACAACTCGGCGCTTGCCAATGGTACTTCCGACCTCGCCGAATCATATAGATAAACCTTGTTGTTGTTCAATGTCTCTCCTGTGGATGTCGCCACGGCGATGTAACCGCCAGGAAGATATTCCGCCGAATGGGCATTCGGAAGATCGGTCGCATGAAAAAGCACCTTGGAAGTAGGATACTCCAAAAGGGCACACCAGCCGTAGGAACTGGTCAGCAACAATTTTGTGCCATTGTCAACAAATTTGCACTCGTCCAGATGGTCACATCTGCTGACCGAGAGTCCGAGATCCGTGGCGGCCGATCTGGCGTCCCATTGCCAGACAACACCATCCTTGTAAGAGTCCTTTGCGATTGTCGCATTGATGACAAACACATTGTTGAATCCGCAGAAAACAAGTTCAGTCGCTCCGTCATCAGCCTTTATTTCCGTACTGACACGCCCTCCGGCCTCAAGGACAATCTCGCTATGGATCGAGGAGGTGAGCGTCTGGCCGGAAGATGTGGTTATCTTCGCGGTCAAACCCTCCGTGAGGGTTACAGGGGCACAATACACAGGAATGAACACAGAATTTGAACGGCAGTCAACAGGTGTTGCGGGAGTCATCCTCACTGATGGGGAACTTGCCGTGAAAGTGCCTTGCATGAAATCAGCGGTGACCTCGCCGGCAAGGTTCTCGCCACCGTTGGCGGTCAGTTCAAGTGAAGCGACATCGTAGTCCCCCATCGCCACATTCACGAACACAGCGCATCCGGCGGGCTGCAAATTGAACTGACAGCCCTCGTAGGAATTGACATCGGCCGTCACCATGTCCAGCATGACAGGAACCTCGGTTCCGTTCTGGTCGGTCGGGATGTCATACTTCACCGCGGTTCCTGAAAGACTCACATCAGAGTCAGCCGGATACCAGCTTACAACAGGAGTCTGGAGTCTGGTCGCATGAATATTGAACAGGAACTGCGAGGATGTGCTACCAGACACAATAGGAGAAGCCTCTGCCCTACGGGCACTTCCGCCGGCTTCCAGCATCATGACGGCCTTGTCCTGCGCTCCCCAAGCGGGAGAGACAACCGCACCGGCTGTCTTGTAATCCTTGGCCGCCTGATAATATGAGCCCAAGGTTATCTTTGCCTTGACGGCAAGTTCCATGACTTCGGAAGAATCTTTGTCCTTGCATGAGTTCACTCCACAAAGAGCCAACACGACGGACAAAATGGAAACAAATTTTATCTTGTTCATTTTCATTATTTTTAGTGAATATTCAAACCCAGCCGCAAGTTTGTCCCGCGGCTGGGTCCGGGATGATTACCTCAAACAGCAGGAGCCGCAGATGTCACCGCCGTGGGTGCTCCATCCGGAAGCTCTCTCGCCGCCGACATATTTGCCTACCATCAGGCCGTTGTTATTCGTGTTGCCGATGAAAGCGTAATAAAGCACACCGTCAAGGAAATTGTTGCCGCCCATCTGCTTCTGATCCTTGTTACCATCACTCTCAGTCCAAGATTCCTTTATTGTTCCGTCACTGTTGAATATGTACGTGGTGTTCCCGACCTGTCCGGAAGTGATGTAGAAATGGTTCTCGGTGTCCACGCAAGGACGCGAAAAGTTGAAAGCGTTCTTTTTCCCTCCTCCGGCAAGAACATGCTCGTAGCTCCAGTTCACCTTTGTCAGGTCCTTGTCTATGTTATAGACATGATTGTCCTTGCAGCCGACGAAAACCGTTCCGTTCGGAGCCACGACTGGTTCAAATGGAGCGTCACCGGCAAACACGAAGTTGTCCACGATGATTTCTTTCTTTGAAAGATCAACAGAACTGAGCCCCTTTGCCACCGGAATATATATTGTGTTCTTGTCAGCCGCCACGGCGAATCCGGTGATGTTGACCATTGATGAACTCATTGTCAGAGTCTTGAGCGGAGAGCCATCTGTGATATTCAAGAATATTATGGCCTTTCCGGCGCCGACCACAAGTTCTCCTCCGTTGACCAAAAGGCCTGCCACGGCTGTACCTGCAACGCTCTGCCACTTCTGGGTTCCGGAAGCGGCGTCTATGGCGAACACGTTACCGGCTTTGTCACCGATATAGACTTCCGTACCAGCGGCGTTTACAGCCGGCGTGGCACTCTGCATAGAACCTGCCTTGGTGAACGTCCACTTGAGCTGTCCGTCGGCGGTGACAGCATAGAACTGACCGGCGGATGTCGTGCCGTAGTAGATGTCGCCGGTGACAGGATTGACAGTCAAAGGATTGTAGCTTGGCGAATCGGTTTCCGGGACATATTTCCACTTTAGGTTACCCGTGATGACATCAAACGCATACAGGACTGCCTTTTTGTTGAAGGTAATATTATAGACAGTCTTTCCGTCAGGAGAGAAAACCGGGCCGCCGCCCTTGAACCCCTCAAAGTAGGAACCCGACATATCCCAATCATTGAAAAAGAGGACATACTGACGGATTTCAACCTCAAGTGTCCACGTCTTTGTCTTGCCGTTTATGACAGCGCTGAGAGTAACCTGCTGCGTTCCGGTGGAGACAAAGCCCTTGGAAACTTCTACCCCTTCGAGAACCTTTCCGTCAGGGAAAGACCATGTCACATCGGTCGCGGTCGGATAACTTTCGTTGTTGAATGTAAACTTGACAGGCTGGTTGATCGCAGCGGCGCTTCTGTCAAGAGTGTAAGGAATCGCCAGAGTCGGCATGGCCTTGATCCTCGCGGCATCGGACGGACCCTTGGCGTAGTTGGCCACAAGGGTGAACGTGTAGTTCTTGTCGTTTGTCAGGCCTGTAACGTCATAGCTTTCCTTATCAGCCTCTATCTCGGCTTTCTGAACATCAGTCTCAGCACCTTCCATGAACCATGTCAAAGTATAGGAAGTGAGCAGCAGCGAAGGAGATGTCCAGGTCAACGAGACCGTGGCGTCGTATGCATCCGCCTTTAGATCACTTACCGGAATCCTGGAATTGGCCGGCCTCGCGGAGATCTCCACAGGATTGGAAATCAGATCACCATAGACCGCCTGAACGGAGAACGTATAGTCATCGCCGTTGACAAGATCGGTCACCGTGCAGTTCTGAATTTCCGTGCGGATAGTCTGCTCCGAACCTTTGGTGTAAGTGATGATGTATTCAGTCGGGTTCCAATCCTCCGGGACAGACCAAGACAACTGAACCTCCTCATCACCCGGAACAGCCTTCAAATCAGTCACCTGATGGCGCGGTCCTCCTGTCTCCGGAATATCCTCTTGCCAACAGGAATTAATCATCAGGCATGCCGTGGCAGCCATGATGCACTATAATATTCTTTTCATTTTTTTCTGTGTTTATCAATATCTTCGTGTCATCATCAGAATCCAGGATTCTGCCATAGGAAGTCAGTGTTGTTCACTATCTCAATCTGATCGTGAGGGATCGGAAAGAGAAGATTATGAGAGTCAAGCGAATAGCCAAGGTTCTTGAATAGATCCACGGCCAGTCCAAGACGCACCAGATCGAACCATCTCTGTCCCTCAAGAGCGAACTCCCTTCCTCTCTCATCGGCCAGTTCCTTGATGAAGACATCCTTGCCGGAGACCTCGGCCTCGGTCAGTTCGGAAAGGCCGGCACGGGTGCGAGTCTTGTTGAGATACGCAAGGGCATCGGAAATCTTACCCTGCTGCCCCAAAGCCTCGGCATACATCAAGATCACATCCGCGTACCTGAGGAACGGGAAATCATTTCCGACCTGCTGCGTGTAAGTCGCATCATAGGTGTCCATGTACTTATTGATGGCATAAAGTTTACCCGGAGTGATTTCCTGATAGTCATTTATCAGTGTAAACCTATTGTCATCCACTGAATAGACAGACCTGAACGCTTCTGTCGGGTTAGGTCTTAATTTAGGATCCGCGATGTTGGTGCTGTGCCAGTAGCCGTGACCGTTGTCGTTGGTCTTGTTGTAGTAGATGGCGAAGAGGATTTCCTTGTTCATCTTGTTGGTTACATTGAAAACATCCGCAGTCGTCGGCATAAGGCCATAGTTCGTGTCCTTCATGGCATCCTCCAGCACGGTCTGAGCCTCGGCGTACTTGCCGAAAGTCAGATAAACCTTGCCGAGCAGAGCCTGAGCGGCGATCTTGGTCACCCTCGCCACCTCGGCGGAACGCTTGGCGGGAAGGAGATCAATCGCTTCCTTGAGATCCTCGACAAGAAGGTTGTACATATCCTCATCCGTGCATCGTGGAATCTCCTTGGCCTGAACCGGAGTCACCACCGTACGTGTCACAGGCACGACTCCGAAGACTCTGTAGAGGCTGAAATACCACCACGACCTCAAGAACAGGCACTCTCCACGGTATTTGTCCCCGTTTACGAGAGTCTTTCCCTCCATGTGGTCCAGGACATCGTTGCAGCGGTATATTCCGTTGTACCAGATATTCCATACATCAGAGAGCAGTTTGTTGTTAGGCTGCTCCTCAAAGTGATCCAGATCATACCTGTCCTGGGTGGAGACAGTCATCGCGACCAATTCGCACTCATCACTTCTGAAGGCCAATTCACCGAGATAGAAGCTCATACCCGTTTTCAGTTTTTGGTAGCAGCAGTAAACGCCTTGATTGAAATCGTCATCGGTCCTATAATAGTTGCCCTCCGTCACGGTGTTGGCCGGATACTGTTCGAAGAAACTATCTCCACAGGAGGCCAGGCTAAAAGCCGCGAGGCCGATCAACGCTGTTTTTATGATATTTTCCATATTCATTACAGATTAAAATTAACACCGATGCTGAAAGTCCTTGAAAGAGGGTATGAGCAATAGTCCTCTCCAGGGCTGAGCGCATTGGACGACCTCTTGTTAACCTCCGGGTTGTAGCC
>CAKVBK010000103.1 GCA_934725285.1 uncultured Bacteroidales bacterium
AATCGGTTGTTTTTCAACCGATTAGCCTATCTTTTTATGTATTTTTGTTGGCTGCACTAAAATTGACGAAGAACCCGGAGTTAACCAAAGATGGCCGCTTGATTATTTGAAGATGAATTAGTTATGTGTTGCGCTGCTGTTTTTCGTGCAAGGAGAACAGGAGGGAGACAATTTCGGGCTCGGTGGCGGAGACCGGGAATCCGTAGGCGGAGAGGACTGCCGAGTCGTTCTCCTTGTGGGCCTTGCGTAGTTCCGCGGGCATGGTCAGAGGATCGTAGAGGTCGGCGAGGGATGCGTCTGGGAAGAGGGCTCTTGCGTCAAGGATGGCCTGGGCGGTTCTCTCAATCCGCTCGATCATCTTTAAGTCCGCTCCTCCGGCCTTGTTTTCGTCCGGTTCACATTTTATGGTTTTCACCGAGTCGTTGCGCGAGGCGCTGTCTCCAAGGCTGACCGCACTGGAGGTCTTTGAATATTCTGGGGTGCATGATGGCCAAGGGAAATTGTTGTACACTATGTCTTTGGAATAGCGGTAGTCGCTTTTCAGCCTTCCACAGACAGCTCTCATCCACGCCATATGCACGGAAGATTCCAGGACTCCGAAATGGAACAACGTTGCGGACGGGATGATGAGGACCAGATTGCTGCTCAAGTCGTTACGTGAGAGAAAACCCATTGGTACATATTCACGTCTTTCGGATGAGACACTTGGCACCACTATGTAGTCTGAGTCCGGCATATTCTCCACTTGAAAATGTGTCGGTTTGTCGGCAAGTTTGAGTGTACTTGATCTTGTGCTTGCTAACCTGAACTCCCTGACCGCCTTGATGCGCTTCATACATTCTGGCATGGATCTGAGCACATTTGGTGGACAATCACCAAGCCAAAGACAATAGCGTGGACTACGGTTGATGAACTCTTGTGAGCCGTAGAATGGTCTGAACCACTGCGAGGAACCCGGTTCTTTTCTGATAAAATCGTTCATCTCCTTCTTTGTGAAAAGATAGTTGCCACCATCGATTGGTTGGTTGCCGATCCCGATCTGTGGCACATCGCACAAAGGTCTTGTTCTGCTCTCGATGAATATGTCTTCAGAATCAAGTAGATAGGTGTTGATGTGACTGGCCGGGCGGCGTTTGCCAAACTCATCCACGATGAACCGTTCCGAATCGCTGTCCCCGGCGCTGAATCCGACGATCACACAGTGCACGTGTGCTTTCTGGCTGGCCTCGCTGTCCCAGCGGAAAGTCCGATAGGCGAAATCGATGTGCACCCCGTTCTCTGTCAACGGCTTCCAAAGCGCGGCCACGGACTCGCCCTGACAGATGGAGTTCGTCGAGACAAGGGCTGTCCGGACAATGTGCGGCAGGGTATTCTCTCTATTCGCAGCGCATCCTTCGTTTATGCCGTCGGCATATTCAATGGCACTTTTCCCTGCCGCGGCGTTCATGAAGTCAGCCGCCTTTTTGTACCATCCGCTCACATAGTCCAGGTTTCCGAGGTTCTTCCATTTTGGCCCGAACACTTCGAGAAGATCATCCTTCTGCTCCTTGCTCATCAACCTTGCTCCGATGAAAGGCGGATTGCCCATTATGTAGTTTAGTCTGGACGGAGGGCAGAGCGAGCCCCAGTCAAGTCGCAACGCGTTGGCTTCGACGATGTTGGCATTGGTCTCCAACGGAAAGAAATCGATGTCGTACCCCACGATGCTCTCGGTCTCACGCTTCATCTGAGCCTCGGCTATCCACAGGGCGGTCATCGCGACCGTCACCGCGAAATCATTGACCTCTATGCCGTAGAATTGGTTGATGCTGGTTCTGATGGGGCTGAAGTCCCGTCCAAGCTGCTGGTCCTGGCCGTAGATTTCCTGAATGATCCTGTTCTCCATCCGCCTTATCGAGATGTAGGTCTCGGTGAGGAAGTTACCTGAGCCGCATGCCGGATCGAGAAAGGTCAGCGAGGCGAGCCTACCCCAAAAGTCCACAAGGGCACGCCTTCGCAAGGCAGGCACTTTCATAGTCAGAATTCTTCCGAGCTCTCCTTTCAGGCTGTCAAGGAAGAGCGGATCGATGACTTTATGAATATTCTCAATGCTGGTGTAGTGCATGCCGCCGGAGCGTCTTGTCTGGGGGTTGAGTGTGCTTTCAAAGACGGCTCCGAAAATTGTCGGGCTGATTCCTGACCAATCGAATCCGAGGCTCATCTCGTTCAGAAGCAGGTTGATGATCTCCTCGGTGAGGCGCGGAATCTCGATCTTTCCTCTGAACAGTCCTCCGTTGGCATAAGGGAAGGCAGCGAGGTTTTCCGGCATGTAAGGATCCCTGTCGGCAGGTTTTGTGTCGAGCGTCCTGAACAGTTCGATCAACGCCGTCCGGACATTCTCCGTGCGGAATGACGTGAGGTAGCGGTAGAACGCGTCCGGAGCGCCGAACATCCCGGAGTCTTCCGCATACAGGCAGAACACGAGCCTGACACACAGTTTGTTGAGGGATTTGAGGGTCTCCTGGGATTCCGGGTTGACATATTGCGGCAAAAGCAGGTCGTACAACTTTCCGACCAACGCTCCGGCGGATATGGACAGGTCTTTCTCCTTCTCAAGGTGCTTCTCCTCGTCACCCACGAGAAAGGCCAGCCGGGGATAATCCCGCTCCAGATTCTCCAGAAGTATGACTTCCGGTGGATCCAGCGGCCTGTCCATGTCGTGAATCTCGAAGGACCTGAAGTTGCAGCAGACAATCCAGCGTGGACGTTCGCTGGCCGGGAGGTTGTTGTCGTAGCGGCGGGCCTGCTCGTAAGGAGTGAGTATCGCTCCGCCCGACTGGGAATATTTCCGAGTCAAGTCAACATCGATTCCTTTCTGTTCGATGATGACCTTTGTCTGGGGAATATAGGCATCGATGTACCGTGTCGAAGACTCCATCCGGACCGGCTTCTGAAACTCGATCATCGCGAACGGATTCTCAACCCCGAAAACATCCGAGAGCATCTGGAGCCAGAAGCTCCTGTCGTCCCTGGACTCGTCTCCGCGTCCTTCCCAAGCCTTGGCGAACCCGAGCGCCGCCTTCCGTTGTTGTGCCTGTGTCATAGAGTGCGATGTCTCATTTCCACAAAGTTAATGTTTCCCCATTGCAAATCCAACTCTAAGACTGGTCCTTTTTTTGTGACCATTCATCCGTCACAAAGCATAAGAAGCTGTTTTGATTTGTTTGAAGGTTTTCACTCTCAAACCTTCAAACAAACAAATCAAAACAACTTCTAATACTTGCTGCTTTTTATGGAATTATGGCTATCTTTATAGTTAGAAAATATCCGTTGTCTTCTTTTTTGGGGGGCGGGATAATGAACAGATAGACTTATTATGGACATCGATCTATACAGATACTCTTTATGCATTGCCCTGACCTTGATGGCTTTCTTTGCCTACAGGTTCTTTTTCGGGAAGGTCCCGGACAAGAGAATATTCGACAATTACCTGCGATCAAGGCACTTGATGGGCACCGCGCTTATGGTCTTGGCGGTGAATTATGCCGTCCATCTGTGCATGGACATAAGGCATGTCAACGTCAACGCCGCGATTGTCATGAACCTTTCCACGTACTTTTTCGGCTATGGATTGTTCGTGGCGGCGCTGCATACTCTTCTGGATCATTCCTACATAACCCGGAAGATGGTCGCGAGGCATTGCTTCCTATGGCTTCTGTATGTCGCCCTGTCCGTTTCCGTACTCCTTTTTGCCAAGGACGGTCCGTTGAAGGTCAGCATGATATATTCATTCGCCCTGATGCTTGCCTTGTACGGAGTGTATTTGGCCTCTCATCTTCTCAAGGCCTACCATAAGGCGGTCAAAATGATGGACAACACACATTCTGACAACATCGCGGCCTATGTCAGATGGATGTCTGTCCTGACATACTGGATGCTCATTTTCGGCATCAGCTGCTCGGCGTTGACCTTCCTTCCTGACAATCTGGTCTTTCTATGGGTGCTGTCTTCCGTTCCTTTCTATTGTTATCTGTATGTAAGCTATCAGAATTACCTGCTTTTCCATGAAACTGTGGAAAGTGCCATCGAAAGCGATCAGGATTGTGAAGTTCCTGCTGAGGAGACTGTGTCCTGCAATCCGGAAATACAACGTCTTGTGCAGGAATGGGTGAAGGCTGACGGATACCTTAAACCTGGACTTACGATATCGGATCTGTCCAAAACATTGTACACAAACAGGACGTACCTTTCCTCTTTCATCAATCAGACATACAAGGCGACTTTCAGGGAATGGGTTTGCGGACTTAGGATCGATTATGCGAAACGCGCGTTGCTGGAACATCCTGATGTGACCGTAGCGGAAATCGCTCAAAAATCAGGATTCCTTTCTTTGAGCAATTTTAACGCTTCCTTCAAGGAGAGTGAGGGCATGACTCCTGCAAAATGGAGAATCAGCAACTTGTCGGTTCGACAAAATATTGCTGATTCGACAAAGTAGAACTGCCCGAGCGACAATTTCTTGGCGATCCGGCAAATTCGCCGGTTGGCCTTTTCTTCAGGCGCTTTTCTTTAGTATTTTTGTCTTGACACTCCTTAAAATTGGCGTGGTGAGCCACTCCGTGAGTTAAGTGTTTGTTTCAAACAAAAATCAAACTATGAAGCGTTTAATCTATCTTGTCTCTTGTCTTTCCGCGCTGACATGCATTTTCCCTGCTTGTCATGAGAAAGAATCCGCAACCACATCCAATCCTGCCGCCTTTCTTAAGAACGACGAGCAGAAGACCATGGTCTCAACATTGAAGAATATGGCGGACGGGCATCTATATTCAGTGAAATACAGTGCGGATTATCTAATGGATGAAATCATGGAGAGCGGTGGGGCAAGTTCCAGCGCTCAACTTTTAGGAAAAGTAATACCTCGCCTGACCACAGTTTCGTTAACCAAGGCCGGTGAGGGTATGGATTACGGATGCAGCGCTTTCTGCGTCAAATCTCCCGAAGGGGACGTTTTGGTGGGACGCAACTTTGATTATCGTTTTGTGTCGTCTACAAATATGCTGGTGCACAATGTCACAAAAGGTGTGCGTGAATCCATCTGCATCTCGGCCCTGCCTTTCCTGGACAAAGATGTCTATGTGGCCGGTTCGTTGTCGGACGGGAAAACGGACCTGTCAGTGCCTGTGACCGCTTCAATCTACTGCTGCCTGGATGGAATGAATGACGCTGGACTGTTCATAGGTGTCCTGTCACTGCGTGGTACAGGAGGTGCCGTACAACATGACAAGACGAAGAGCGACATCGTCCCGACTCTGGCCATCAGATTGGCTTTGGATGGTTGTGCCAGCGTTGACGAGGCCGTGGATGTCTTCAGAACTCACAATTTTTTCGCTGACGGCGACAATTCGGATTCGAACTATCATTTCCTGATAGCTGACGCAAGCGGAAAGAGTGTAGTCGTTGAATATTACCGGCCCGGAGAAGTGCCTCCGTTGAGCGATCCGGCCGCGAAGGATTGGACGATGAATATACTTGACACCGATCATGTCACCAACTTCTATCTGTCCGATGGCTGGCAGAAAGTCGGCGGAGGAAGAGAGCGCTACGACAAACTCCACGAGACACTGGAGAAGAAAAAACGTGTGATGACAGAGGATGAGTGCATGTCTCTGCTTGATGACGTGCACACGGACTTGAATTCCGAAGGAGGTGACATCACAAGCAACACGCAATGGTCTGTTG
>CAKVBK010000104.1 GCA_934725285.1 uncultured Bacteroidales bacterium
GTCACTCAACAAGTATCGCGAGGTAAAGGTGGAGAAAGTGCGGTACGAGTCCAGCGACATACTTTTGGACAAATTGGATGATTACGAGAAGGAGATAGTCTTGGCACTCAGGGAGTTTCGCGAAAAGTATCTGTAATGGCTAAGGTAAGTACGTGGCAGAATAAGCGCATTGGTGATGTCGCAAAGATTTCTTCGGGAAAAGTTATTTCTTCGAAAGAAATAACTAATACTTATTCCCCAGGCTTATTTCCATGTTATGGAGGGAATGGACTAAGAGGTTATGTAAAGAATTACCTCTATGATGGTATTTACCCTATAATAGGAAGAGTGGGGGCGCTCTGTGGAAATGTTCATTTGGTCCGTGGCCGTTTTTATCCAACGGAACATGCACTTGTCTGTTCAATCAAGACAGACGATAATCCTAGATTTATTGAGTATTTGCTCAAGTCTATGAATCTCAATCAATATGCGAAAGGTGTAGCCCAACCGGTATTATCTGCGAGTACAGTAAGTGAACTTACTGCATATTTCCCTTCTGTTATAGAGCAGCAGCGCATCGTTGAAGAACTGGATCTGCTTTCCCGTGTCATAGAACTGAAGAACGCCCAGCTCCACACATTGGAGGACCTATCAAGTGCCATCTTCCATGAAATGTTTGGTGATATACTATCTAATGAAAAAATGTGGGAGACATCAACGTTCGGTAATGAATTTAAAATTTATAGTGGTGGCACACCAGACACTAAACAGCCAGCCTATTGGGAGAATGGGAATATCTCTTGGATTGGCTCTAATTTATGCCAAAACCTTGTCCTTTATCACAATGATGGAAAATTCATTACAGAAGAAGGCCTGTCACATTCTTCCGCAAAGGTGTTTTCCGAGAACTTTGTTCTTGTGGCTCTTGTAGGAGCGACTATTGGCAAGTCAGCATTGTTGCGTTTTAGAACAACGACCAATCAGAATGTGGCCGGAATTGATGTCCCTTCAAATGATAGCTATACTTCTGAATTTGTTTATATGATGATGCGTGGCCTTTATCCTTTGTTTATGAATGTGAGCAATGGAAAATTCAAGATGGCGAATCTTTCTTTCGTCCGTTCACTTCCGATTATTAAACCGCCTTTGTCATTACAGGAGACATTTTCTGAACGCTTCTCTGTGATTCAACGGCAAAAATCGAATGTTGAGAAATCAATAGTAGTTGCGGAAAATCTGCTCGCCAGCCGTATGGACAAATACTTTAACGAATAACTTAACGAATGACGCCTATGACCAATTTCGATTATCTGCGTGACATAGAGCCGCTTCACGACCTCTACACCTTCTGTGACGGTGCGGAGGTCTCGATGGAATCAGACCACGATGCCTGTGCTCTGAACTGTCGCCGAGGTCTCGAATGGTTGGTCAAAGCGATATACACTCTCAAGAAGGCGGCCATCGGTGAGCGTGCGTCTCTCTACGAACTGATGACCGGTGCTCCTTTCGTTGAGTTTCTGGAAGATGACCGTCTGATGGCTGCTGCCCACTACATCCGAAAGGTCGGCAATGTGGCGGCCCACTCAGGCGGAGTGAAGAGTGGCGAAGCTTTTTTCTGTCTCCTTAACCTCTATAACCTTGTCGGAGGCGCGCTGCTGAAACTGCGTGTCATCTCGTCCATTGCCCCGTTTGACAAGAACAATATTCCCAAGAAAGCTGTCAGAGTCGCTTCGGATGACAACACTGTACCTTCACCGTCATATTCATTCGTCAAAAGTATTCCGGTGGAAGCCGCTCAGAGCAAGGCGCCCGCTCCGGTTGTCACTGACTATTCCGAATTCGAGACGCGCAGACTCTTCATTGATTTGATGCTGCGCGATGCCGGATGGGAACTTGCAGGCAAGAAGAATGTCCCGCTTCCGGGCAAGGCAGGCACAGAGATCGAGGTCCACGGGATGCCGGTGCAGGATGTCGGATTCGCGGACTATGTCCTTTACGATGACAGTGGTAAGCCGTTGGCTGTAATTGAGGCCAAGCGCACCAGCAAAGATCCGGTCGCCGGAAAGCATCAGGCGGAACTCTACGCTGACTGCCTGGAACGTCAGTATGGAGTGCGCCCTGTCATCTACTATTCCAATGGTTTTCAGACCTTTGTGATCGACGGTCTCGGCTATCCGCCCCGCAGGATTCTTGGCTTCCACAGCAAAGAGGATCTGTCTGTGATTCTTCGCGGCCGCGGACGTACCAATATCACCGACCAGAATGTCAATGAATATATCACTGACCGGGAGTATCAGAAACGTGCCATCCACAGCATCTGCGAGCACTTCAACAAGATGCACCGCCGTGGCCTGTTGGTGATGGCCACCGGTTCCGGAAAGACGCGCGTTGCCATCTCACTCTGCGATGTGCTCATCCGAAATAAATGGGCAAAGAATATCCTTTTTCTGGCTGACCGCACCGCTCTCGTCTCGCAGGCTCAGAAGAATTTCGCCAAGCTGCTGCCGGACCAGACGACAAGCGTTCTCAACGACCCGAAGAATAGAGATAAGGAAGGCAGGCCGGATATGGATGCCCGCATCACTTTCAGCACCTACCAGACGATGATCGGATTTATAGATGCCGACAAGAAAGACTTCTCTGTCGGTCGTTTCGATCTCATCATCATAGACGAGGCGCACCGTAGCGTGTTTGGCAAATACACCGCCATTCTGGATTACTTCGATGCCTTGATGGTCGGTCTCACGGCGACTCCGCGCGAGGATGTGGACCGCAGCACCTACGAGCTCTTCGGTCTGGACGGTGAGCCCAACTTTGCGTATGAACTGTCTGAAGCCGTGAGTGACAGGTATCTGGTGAATTTTGTGGTGCTGAACCGCACCACAAAAAGGTTGAGGGAAGGCATCAAATACAAAGACCTCAAACCGGCCGAGAAGGAACAGTTGGAGGACATCTGGAAATATGAGGCGACCCGTTCCGAGGATGGTTCCGAACCCACTCCACGGGACATCCGCGGTTCAGAGATCACCAACTATATTTATAATCAGAACACCATTGACCGGGTCCTTGAAGACTTGATGACAACGGGTCTTACTGTCAATGGCGGTGACACTATAGGCAAGACCATCATCTTTGCCGGCAGTCACGAGCATGCGGTCAAGATTGTCGAACGCTTTCAGAATCAATATCCTGAATATGGCAGCGATTTCTGTGTGCTCATTGACAATCAGGTCTCCAAGGCGCAGGATCTGATTGACAGTTTTTCCGTGCGCGGAAAGATGCCGCAGATTGTGGTTTCCGTGGATATGATGGACACCGGCATAGATGTGCCTGATCTCCTGAATCTGGTGTTCTTCAAGCAGGTCAAGTCCAAGATCAAGTTCTGGCAGATGATCGGCCGAGGCACCCGTAAATCCCCGGATGTGAACGGCGAGGGCTTGGACAAGCAGTTCTTCAACATCTACGACTGGTGCGGCAACTTCGACTTTTTCGATCTTACTCCAGAAGGAGATCCGCAGACTCCTGCACTTTCGGTTACGCAGCGCCTTTTCGATCTCCGTGTGGATTTGGCGCTTGCGCTTCAAAACGCTCAATACCAGCAGGATTCCTTTGCCCGCAGCCTTCACAATGACATAAAGCAAAAGCTTCGCAGTCAGATCCTTGCATTGAATGACCAAAACATCACGGTCCGCAGTCATTGGGAAACTGTGGACAAGTTCCGCAAAGAAGCCGCATGGGCCTGTCTTTCAGAGATTGACGCTTTGGATCTGAAGGATCAGATCGCTCCGATAGTCATCCGCAGTGTGACGGACAACTCGGCGTTGAGGTTCGACATCCTTATCCTTAACATTCAACTCGCACGGATTCTGCCTGATCATCAGGCGGGTAAGAGTATGTCACATGTCACCGAAATAGCTCGTTCCCTTCAAGGAAAAGCGTCCATTCAACAGGTTAACAGCAAGATTGAAATCATCAATGAAGTGGCCAGACCTGATTTCTGGAAGGACGTGACGTTGGAGAAACTGGAGAAGGTTCGCGTCGAGATGAGAGATCTGGTCCAGTTCATAAAGGATGACAGTAAGCGTACGTTCACTATCAATATACCCGATCTCATTGAGTACAAGGATGCTCCGAGGCACACGCTTCCATCGCTCACATATAAAGAAAGAGTCATTGATTTCATTTCCCGGCACAGGACCCATCCTGTTCTTGAGAAAATCCGTAATATGCAGCAATTGACTCAGGATGATATCCTGTCTCTGGAGCGAATCTGTTGGAAAGAGTTGGGAACCAAGGAGGAATACCAAAACTATGTCAGACGTGGTGGCCTTGTCTGTGGCGACAGTGTGGCGGCTTTCGTGCGTTCCATTGTCGGAGTGGATCGTGAAAAGGCTTTGGAACTCTACTCCAAGTACCTCAATGACAGCCCGCTCAATCCCGAGCAGGAAGAATATGTCAAGTGTGTTCTGGACTACGTCTGCTCCAATGGAGACATCCTCCCGGCCACACTTTACAAGGAAGAGCCTTTCTCAGACTGGGATCTCCAATCGTTCTTCAATGTCGAGACTCCAGCCTTTGTCAGTTACGTCCGCAAGCTTCACGACGTGATCGCCGTTTAGTTTTTTGGTGATTCTGCGCTTTCGGCTTGCGCCTGTTCCCTTCGGTAGCATTTTCAGCCTCTTTTGTTTCCCAAGAGTGCATCCCGCACTCTCAGGAAGCGCTTTCCCCACTTTTTGTCATCGAAAGGTGTAGCGGACCGTGGCATTATTGCGAAGTCCGTAAAATCCTTGAATGTACATCGACGGGAGCAAAATAGAGGAAATATGCACTTGTAGATGGCAAGCACATCTTGACGGGAGCAGGAATGTAGATATTTGCTCTTGTCGGGGGACAATAATATGGTGACAGGAGCGAAAAAGGGATTTATTGCTCCTGTCGATTCCATTTTTGCCGATAACTGTATGCATAAAATCAAGAAAATTGCACGAAACTTCGTGCAATTCTGATAGAATAACTATGAAAAAAGACAACAATGCCGGTGGGTTTAGTCGATGCTGAACGCTTCAATCTCTTTGTTGAGGGTGTCGAGGATCTCGAGTTTTGTGTTCAGGAGGTCATCGGAGATGTCAACCTTGTAGTAGTGCGGGTTGATCAGTCGTCGCTCGGACGGGCTGAAATGCGACAATGTGCTGTTGTAGAAGGCCTTTTTCTCTTGCAGTGTGTGGCTTTCAGCGCACCTTTCACCGTTCTTGATGACCTGATGCTGGAGGGGTCTCCAGGAATATTCACCGGACTGGAAGATCTTGTACTTGTAGCGGTCTTGCTCGTCGTAGATTGTGAAGGTCTCGCCGGTCTCGATCCTTTGTGAGAGGGTGTCTCCGCGCAGGCATGTCACATCGGCCTTGTAGATCTCGCCAAGGTCAGGATCTTTCTTCGTGATCCTGTAGGTGATCTGGAATCCGGGGTTGATCAGTTTGATTCTGTCCTCGGAGCGTTTCAGGACAGGGCGACCGTCGATCTGGACGAGTTTATAGACATTGCCGAAACATGGGGCTGCCTTGCTGGTGGCGATGGCATCACCGACTCCGTAGGAATCTATGCAGGCACCCTGACGCTCAAGGTCCGAGATGAG
>CAKVBK010000105.1 GCA_934725285.1 uncultured Bacteroidales bacterium
TCAATCCTTGATCCTGAGCAGACAAAGTACTACTTCCTCTCAGGCTTCACCGCAAAACTGGCCGGAACAGAGCGCGGAATCACCGAGCCTACCCCTACCTTCTCAGCTTGCTTCGGACAGGCATTCCTTGAGCTTCACCCTACAAAGTACGCTGAGGAACTCGTGAAGAAGATGAAGAAGAGCGGTGCAAAGGCTTATCTCGTGAACACCGGTTGGAACGGAACCGGCAAGAGAATCTCCATCCGTGACACCCGTGGAATCATTGACGCCATCCTCGATCACAGCATCGACGCGGCTCCTACCAAAACGATTCCTTACTTCAACTTCGTGGTTCCTACAAAGCTTGAGGGCGTTGACACCCACATCCTCGATCCTCGCGACACCTACGCTGATCCTGCACAGTGGGAGGAGAAGGCAAAGGATCTCGCTGCAAGGTTCATCAAGAACTTTAAGAAGTACGAGTCCAACAGGGCCGGCAAGGCTCTTGTAAAGGCTGGTCCTCAGCTCTAATCGACAACTTGTCATACACGAATATGGCCGGTCAGGGTTTCCTGACCGGCCTGTTTATTTGTACAGATGATAAGAAACAGGTTACACGAGACAAAGGAATATTCCCTTCCGAATTATTCACGTTACAGAAATTGCGTAAAGGGAATATTCCTTTGTCTATTAGGTCAATGAGCCTGTGATTGCGGAGCCTGCCGAAGCATCAAAACGCAACGACACCTGATTCAGAAAATCCTTGAGGCGAGGCTGCCAAGGTACAGGGATATCAAGCCGAGGGCCAAGCTCAGCACTGTGTATAACAACGAACTGAAAAATTCTCCGCCTTGAAGCATTGACATATTCTCGTCCATAAATGTCGAGAATGTGGTGAAACCGCCGCAGAAGCCGACGGTCAGGAACATAAGCATGTCCTGAGATATCGCAGCGTGGCGGGAGGCGATACCGTAGAACAGGCCGATCAGGAAACAGCCGGCGACATTGGCGGCCATTGTTCCGACAGGGAAAGTGGCGGCAGGGAACAATTTGCCGCAGCCGACTTTCACCAAATATCTTGCGATGCCCCCGAGGAAACTTCCTCCTCCTATAAATAGTAATGTGCGCATCATTTGCTACCTCTCCTTATCGTAAAAATCCTCGAATATATTCCTGAGCCGATCAGGGTTATGGATTATGTCGCGAAGCGCCTGCAGGCCAGCTGCGTTCCTTGATTCCGGAATGTATAGTTTAAGATAACCACAGTAGTCGTATTTCTCGGCAAGATGCTCAAGCATCCTCCGCCAGTGACCTTCCCTGTCCAACTCGGGATAGTGTTCAATGCCATACTGGACCGTGCGGCGCAGGATTCTCATCGGCTCTATGTCCCGGTCAGCCTCGGCGACAATCTTACCGTAAATGCTTCTGGGCTCGCTTCCGTTTGAGGCACGGTGATCCTCTGCGGCTTGAGCTATCGTCTCGATCTGTTCAGGAGTGAACCATTTCCTCAAATTCGGATCCTCACGGATAATCCGACCGGAGGACAGGTGATGCTCTTCCCTGCCATCAACCAGACCAATGTCATGGAAAGCCGCGGCGGCATAGAGAACATTCTCGTCAACGTCATAATAAACGGACATATCCATCGTCTCTTCGATCACCTTGCGGACGTGATCTTCCCTGTGCGCCTTGTCAAAAGCCGCATATCGGGGAATTATCTCGTCCTCGATATATTGCACAAGTCCATGATTCAGCATATTCATAAGTCCTTACCGCACCCGCTGTCCTTCAATGACGCCAACAGTCCCTCGCAGCCCTCGGAGATGTCCCGGTAGGTTCTCTCGAAATCCCCTGTGTACCACGGGTCGGAAACGTCCGAAGCCTTGCCGGCATATTCCATCATCTTGTGGACCTTGGTCATGTCAAGCGGACTGATTATGTGCGACAGGAGCCGCTGGTTAGAAGAGTCCATGATGACAATAACATCATATTCAGAGGCTTCCGCATCCGAAATGCGGTGGGCGTGATGCCGTGAGAACGGGATTCCATGAGCCTGCAGCGTCCGTTTAGCCGGCGGGTAGATGTCATTCCCTTCCTCCTCGTAAGACACAGCCGCCGAATCGACACGCAAAGCCACACCGGCCTTCCGAGCCAAGTCTTTCATTATGAACTCTGCCATCGGACTCCGGCAGATGTTGCCGTGGCAGACAAAAAGCACACTCTTCATACAGTTATCGAAGTAACTACAATCAATACTAATCAGAGAATTTCTCCAATCCCGAGTTCAAAAAAGAAATGAAGCCATCCACAGAAAGATTATAGCCACGGACCGGCACCATCTGGTTGCCATCCGAATCAAGAAGGGCATAGTTTGGTTGGGCGTTCACCCCGAATCGTGTGCGGGCAATATAGGAATTGACACGACCTATCTCCTTCAAGATCTTGCCTTCCGGGGTGGTCAGCCATTCAGACTCATCGAGTCTGGTCTTGTCATCCACATAGAGAGCCACGAGGATATATTCATTTTTGAGAATATCCATGACCCTCGGGTCGCTCCAGACGCGCTGCTCCATCTCGCGGCAGTTGACGCAGCCGTGGCCGGTGATGTCCACAAAGACAGGTTTGTTCTGTGCTTTTGCGGCCTCGAGTCCTTCCTCCAGGGTAAAGTAGCCGGTGAGGCCGAGAGGCATCTTAAGGTCATATTTCTGGCCGTAGGATGAGATGGCGGCTGAACCGGTCGCGGATCCTGCCGAAACGACATTTCCGGCTGCACCCGTATCGGCAAGCCCGGCTGCCGAAGCGGCAGGTGTGTCGGCGTAATTGTAAACCACGAAATCCTGGGTCTCCAGTGGCGGAAGATACCCTGACAACGCCTTCAGCGGAGCGCCCCACATCCCCGGAATCATATAGACCACAAATGTGAACACGGCTATCGCAAGGCCAAGTCTCGGCACGGAGACATGCTCAACCGGATCGTCATTCTTGAAACGCAGCTTACCGAGAAGGTAGAAGCCGAGAAGCGAGAACGTGACGATCCATATTCCCAAATAGACCTCCCTGTCAAGAAGCCCCCAGTGATAGGTCTGGTCGGCGACGCTGAGGAACTTGAAACCGAGAGCGACCTCGATGAACCCCAAGACGACCTTGACGCTGTTCAGCCACGAGCCGGACTTACCCTTCATCTTCTTAAGCAGCGACGGGAACATCGCAAGGATCGTGAACGGCAGGGCGAAGGCGACGGAGAACGCCAACATAGTGACCATCGGGGTCCAGAACTCACCCTGAGTGGATTTGATCAGAACCGTGCCTACAATCGGCCCCGTGCATGAAAATGACACAAGCACAAGGGTCAGAGCCATGAAGAATATGCCGCCAAGCCCCTTCCCGCTTGATTTGGCGTCGCTTTTATTTGCGAGGCTGGACGGGAGCTCGATCTCGAAAGCACCAAAGAAAGAAGCGGCGAAAACCATGAACACGATGAAGAATATCAAGTTCGGAAGCCAATGCGTAGCAAGCCAGTTGAATATGTCGGCGGTGACAGCGTTGCCTCCTATGATCCATGTCAAGCCGATGATGACACTGATCGGAACCGTGTAAAGAAGCACAATGAACAGGCCGTAGACAAAGGCCTTGAAACGGCCCTCCGCGGCTGTCGTGGACTGTTTCATGAAAAACGACACTGTCATCGGTACCATCGGGAACACGCACGGGGTCATCAGCATGGCGAATCCCCAAAGGATCGCCTCGATGATGAGGGCCCACAACGAGCCAGAGTCCTTTGTTGAATCATCTGAGGTGATGGAGGATGAACCGCCGGCCCGGATGGCATGGGAGCCAGCCAAAGAGACCGCTCCGTCCTCCTCCGAAGATATGGTCACAGTGGACGTGTCAGCGTTCCCTTTAGTCACAGGCGCGGCAGCCGTAGAGGATGCGGCGGACTTAAGTTCCACAGAAAATTCCCAGACCTCAGGCGCGGCGCAGAACTGGTCATTGCAGCCGCTCCATGAAACCTCTCCCGTCACAGTAGCCTCGTTTGCTGTCAATTTAACCAACTGAGTAAGCGTCACCGAGTCAAAGAACACTTTCTCGCCTTTGAGATCCGTCGGCTTGGTGACCTGATTCAGATTGCCATCCAATGAATATTCAGGACTTTCCGCGAACTCGATGACAATCGGATTGTAAGGGTGGTCAATCGTGTAGATGTGCCATCCGTCCTCAATGCCGGCCTTGAAAGTCAACTCGAAAACATTGTCGGAAACAGCCTTGCTTGAGACAGACCACTTGGCGGTCGCCTCCGGGGCCTGTGCGAAAGAGGCCACGCTCCCGAGAAGGAGCGCAGCCACCAACGCCATAGCTTTCTTGAAAGTATGTGTCATAGCGTCAAAACATTTGCCGTTATATTCGTGGATTTTTATTTTGCATATGCGACAGAGCGGGTCTCCCTGATCACAGTGATCTTGACCTGTCCTGGATAAGTCATCTCTTCCTGAATCTTCTGCGCGATGCCAGCCGAGAGCCTTCCGGCCTGATCATCACTTACCTCCTCAGCACCGACAATGACGCGGAGCTCACGGCCAGCCTGGATGGCATAACTCTTGGTTACTCCTGGATAGGCGGCGGCAAGATCCTCCATTCCCTTGAGTCTCTTGATGTAAGACTCGATGACCTCACGACGGGCACCTGGGCGGGCTCCGGAAATGGCGTCACCGATCATCACGATAGGAGAGATGATGGATGTCATTTCGATCTCCTCGTGGTGCGCGCCTATGGCGTTGCAGATCTCGGGTTTTTCCTTGTACTGTTCGGCCAGCTTCATACCAAGCAGGGCATGTGGAAGCTCCGGTTCCTCTTCGGAAACCTTTCCGATGTCATGAAGGAGACCCGCCCTCTTTGCCAGTTTCGGATTCAGGCCCAACTCAGCGGCCATGATGGCGCAGATGTTGGCGACCTCACGGGAGTGCTGCAGCAGATTCTGACCGTACGATGAACGGTACTTCATACGACCGATAAGCTTCACGAGCTCTATGTTAAGACCGTGTATACCAAGATCGATGCATGTTCTCTTACCAGTCTCAAGAATCTCATCCTCAAGCTGCTTCTGAACCTTTGCCACAACCTCCTCGATACGTGCGGGGTGGATTCGCCCGTCAACGACAAGCTGGTGCAGGGCAAGTCTTGCGACCTCTCTGCGGACCGGATCGAAGGCCGAAAGAAGAATGGCGTCAGGGGTGTCGTCAACAACGATCTCCACTCCAGTGGCGGCCTCAAGGGCACGGATGTTACGTCCCTCCCTTCCGATGATGCGCCCCTTGATCTCATCATTCTCAATAGGAAATGTCGTCACGGCGTTCTCGATGGCCGTCTCCGTGGCTGTTCTCTGTATGGTGTTGATGACGATTCTTTTAGCCTCCTTGGAAGCATTCAGACGAGCCTCGTCCATGGTGTCGTTGATATATGCCTGCGCCTCGGTCCGGGCTTCGGCTTTCATGTTCTCCATGAGGATGTTCTTCGCATCCTGAGCGCTCATCCCGGCGATTGTCTCAAGTTGCTTGTTGGCCTGGGCGCTCAGCCTTTCATATTCCTCAGTCTTCTTGGTGAGAGCCTCCTGCTGGGCCTGGAA
>CAKVBK010000106.1 GCA_934725285.1 uncultured Bacteroidales bacterium
CTTTTCCAGAAGTTCCGGCGTGAATCCGAAAAGGTCATAAACATTAAGCAGCCGAAGCGTTTTCAGCTCCAGCTGCAGGTTCTCGTTGAGTTCCCCAAGAAGACTCTTTGCCTCCACCTGGAACTCTGGGTGTTTCTCCACGAAAATGCGGTAATTGGACATCTTTGCAAGTTCTTTTTAAGACTATCGCAAAGTTAACCTTTTTGCCCCACATTCACAAAGATTATCGTGGAGTGTCCTGTCTTTTTATGTTATCGCGCGCTTAGTCAAGCCACTGACTGAAAAAGCGCCAGATCTCGGAGCATGTGTCCATGTCCTTGTCGGACCATGAATGGCCACCTCCGTCAACTTTGTAGAGCCAGACTTCGGTAGGCCTGCCGCCTCTCACCGCTGGCTTGCCGCCTTTGAATTGATAGAGGGTTACTTGGTTACGGCCCTCACGGCGAGGAAGTTCGCTGACATATTCCTCGGTACAGCCATTGACGGCTATGATTCTGCTGACCGCGGCGGGGACGGGAATATACGCTCCCCAACCACCTTTGTTCTGAGGGTCTCCGAGCCACTCGGATGTGCGGTCCTGTGTGCCGTGCACTTCCATGAAAGGCAACGGATGCTTGTAGGAATATTCAGTCTCCATCCAGTTGAATTGCAGTCCTGCTATCGAGGCCATTGCCTTGAAGGCTTTGGGAGCGCGCATCGCGATAAGGTAGATGATGTCCCCGCCGTTGGACATTCCGGTGAGGAAGGTATTCCTGGGGCTGAGGTAGAATTTCTTCTGGAGCTCTTTGGAAAGGGCGATAAGGAACTTCACGTCATCTGTCTTCATGCCTTCTTGTGACGGGTAGCGGACATTCCAGCCAGGCTTTCCTTTCGGAGCTTTGATTCCCTGAGGATAGCAGACCGCGAAGCCGTTCTTGTCGGCGACATCCATCATCGCTTTCTTTCCTTTGAGAGCCGAGCCGCCGTAACCGTGCAAGACTATCACGAGCGGAGCTCCCGCCTTCAACCCTTCCGGACGGTAGAGGTAATATTCCCGCTCAAGTCCTTGATTCTTCATTGTGTGGCGCTCGCATCTTTCCTTCACACCATGCTCTTTGGCAGGACTTTCAACGGGCGTGGATGCTTCGACATGCCCGGCATCCGGTAAGTTTGTGACATTGATTATGTTTTGTCCGCTTGTCTGGTCGCTGAACATGTTCGGTCGGTCGCAGATCTTGTCGAAGCGACAGTCCAAGGCGTTCTCCGCCCCATTGCTTCCCACAGCACTGACCAGAACCAGAAACACGGAAATAATCGTGGAAGGTAACATGTTTATAGATTGGCTTTTAATGAATATCCTCCCGTCGTATAAGGCGGGAGGATGATGCTTATTGCGTTGATTTATAAATCATTGACCTCCACACACTATTTGTTTTCGGCAGCCTCGACGGCCTTGAAATAGCGGTATGAGTTGACCTTGAGCTCACCTGCGGCCGGCTCGTCAAGCACAACGATTCCATCCTCGTGGAGCTGAAGGGCTGAAAGGGTGACATAGTGGCTGACACAGCCTTCGATGGCCTCCCTGACGACTCTTGCCTTCTTGCTTCCGAAAGCGAGGATGAGAACCTCTTTGGCTCCGCAGACAGTGGCAACACCGACTGACATGGCACGTTTTGGAACCAGGTTGACATCTCCTCCGAAGAAACGTGAGTTGACCTCGATGGTGTCCTGGGTCAAAGTCACGACCCTTGTCCTGGAGTTGATGGAAGAGAAAGGTTCGTTGAATGCCAAGTGGCCGTCCTCACCGACCCCGCCGAGGAACAGATCGATTCCGCCAGCCTCAGTGATCGCTTTCTCGTAGTCCTCGCACTCCTTGTCGAGGTCATCGGCGTTGCCGTTGAGAATGTGGATGTTGCCTGCGGGAATGTCGATCTTGTCAAACAGGTTCTTGTGCATAAAGCTGTGGTAGCTTTCAGGATGGCTTTCGGAGATCCCGACATATTCATCCATATTGAAGGTGATGACATTCTTGAACGAGATCTCTCCGGCCGCGCACATTCTTGCGAGTTCCGCGTATGTGTCAAGAGGAGTGGAACCGGTAGGCAGTCCAAGAACAAATGGCTTGTCGGTCTTCCCGGCCTTTGCCTTTATGGCCGCCGCGATGTGATGAGCCGCCCAAAGGGATCCTTCCTTCTTTGTGTCTCTGATGATTACTTTCATGATGGTATTCTTTTTAATATGTTATTTCAGTCTAAGGAAAACCTCGATGGCTTGATATTCGGCCATACCGAGTTCATCGTAAAGTCTTGCGGTGTTCTGTGTGCGCTCCTCAGCCCTCTGCCAGAACTCCCTTGGGTCATCTCCCGGGAATGGAACGATGTCCTTCTGTGAAAGATGGCGGAAGATGGCGTGACGCTTCTCGATAAGCTCGTCCGGACTGAGCGGAACTGCCATGTCCACCCTCCAGAGCTCCCACTCCATCCATGCTCCCCTGTAGAGCCAGATTGTGGTGTCGTTCAGCCAGTCGTTGCCTTCATTCTTGAGCTGTTCGATGGCCTCCAGCGCGGCTTCCGTGCAGACCCTGTGCGTTCCGTGTGGATCGGCAAGGTCTCCAGCCATATAAATCTGGTCCGGATGGATCTTCACGATCAGAGCCTTGATGATGTCAAGGTCCTTCTGTGTGCGAGGAAGTTTGGTGACTCCGCCTGACTCGTAGAACGGAAGGTTGAGGAAGTGAACGTTGGTGTTGTCGTTGAGGCCGAAGCTCCTGTCGGCCCCGCGCGCCTCACTGCGGCGGATGGCAGCCTTGATTGCCAGAAGTTCCTTAGGCTCAGGTTCTCCAGGTCTCTTGGAGTCGATGATCTTCTTTACCTCATCGAACTTGTCGGCGAAACCGAGCTGGTAAGCCGCGTCCATGTGCTGGAGCACTACATCATCGTGTACGGCAAGGTCTCCGGAAGTCTCGTAGGCCACGTGCACGTCGTGTCCCTGGTGAACAAGGCGTATGAATGTGCCGCCCATCGAGATCACGTCATCGTCAGGGTGTGGGGAGAAGATCAGGACTTTCTTAGGGAACGGGGTAGACTTGACAGGCCTTGTGGTGTCATCGGCGTTCGGCTTTCCTCCCGGCCATCCGGTGATGGTGTGCTGGAAGTCGTTGAACACATCAATGTTGATCTTGTCGTAAGGCCCGTAAAGTTCGATGAGTTCTCCGAGTGAGTTTTCGAAATAGTCCTGCTGTTTCAGCTTGAGGATTGGTTTGTGAACCTTTTGGCACAGCCACACGACCGCTTTGCGGATGAGGGTCTTGGTCCATTGGCAAGGACCGACCATCCATGGCGCCACGAGTCTTGTCAGCATGGAGGCTGACATCTCATCTGTGTAGAAGGTGATGTTGTCGTGCTCCTGAAGCCAAGTGGCAGGACAAGACGGATCGATGTCGCCCTCCACCACTTTTTTGACAACAGCCGCCTTGTCCTCTCCCCACGCCATAAGAATGATCCTGCGGGCGCTCATCATCGTGCCGATGCCCATAGTGATGGCCGTCTTGGGTGTGACGGAGATGTCACCGTTGAAGTTGCGGGACTGCCTCTTCCTGGACTGGTAAGAAAGCGGAACGGTGCGGGTACGGCTCTTTTCGGATGAGCCTGCCTCGTTGAATCCGATCTGTCCGCCTTCGCCGATGCCGATCACGAGCAGGTCAAGGCCTCTCGCGAGCTTGTCAAACTCGGCGCAATAGTCGGAGACATCCTCTCTTGGAACAGTACCGTCAGGAATATGGATGTTCTCCTTCTTGACATCCACATTGTCGAGGAATTCGGCGTGAAGCCTGTGGTTCCGGCTTTGGACGGAGTCTTTGCCGCAAGGATAATATTCATCAATGGAGAACACCTCGACATTGGAGAAGGAGACTTTGCCTTCCTTGAACTGCTCTGTCAGGTTGCTGTAGAGAGACACCGGAGTCGTTCCGGTGGTTAGACCGAGTTTGAAGGGGCGCGGAAGTCCGGCCCTTTCGTGGTCTTTGATGGCCTTGATGATGATTTCGGCCACTTTGTCGCTTCCAATGGTCGCGTCATCTGAAATCTCGGTGGTGATCTTCTCAAATGAGTGGAGAATGCTCTTTGGCAGGTTCTCCTCAATCAAGCCACCGTCCTTTGGTAAAGAAAAGTGCTTCATTTTGTTGAGCTTAATAATTTCGTTAAAAGTGATATGTTTCGTCGCCCGTTTCCGGACCAAAGCTCTATGTCGTTTCCGCAGGATAAACGGCCGCGGACGCCGCGTCAATCCACTACAATTTAGATGCCGCGACACCGAAAGTGTCACCGTGCTCCAAATCGCCATATTCAAGTCCCCGCTTCAGCCAGGTGTAGCGCTGCTTCGCCGTTCCGTGGGTGAAGGATTCCGTCACCACATAGCCTTGAGCCTTCTTTTGGAGATAGTCGTCTCCGATCTTCGAGGCGCAGTTCAATGCGTTCTCTATGTCACCCTTTTCCAGAGACTTATACTTCTTGTCGTCATTCATCGCCCAGACTCCGGCGTAGTAGTCCGCCTGAAGCTCAAGCCTGACGCTGATCGCGTTCGCCTCGGTCTTGCTGACTCTGGCCATCTTCTGATGCGCCTGTCCCAGTGTTCCGAGAAGGTATTGGACGTGATGGCCTACCTCGTGGGCGATGACGTAGGCGTAGGCCAGGTCTCCGTCCGCTCCGATCTGCCGCTTCATCGATGTGAAAAAGCTGAGGTCGATATAGACGCTTTGGTCGGCCGAACAGTAGAACGGACCTACGGACGAGCTGGCAGCACCACACCCGGAAGTGGTTGAACCTGAATATAACACCATTTTCGGCGGGTCATATTCGTAGCCGTATTTTGCGAATATGGCAGTCCAGACATCCTCGGTTCCGGCGAGAATTTTCTTCGCGAACGATGCGAGTTCCTGCTCCTCGGCTGAGAACTCCACATGTCCGTCAGCCTGCTCGCTGCCTTGGATCGAGGACACTCCTTCCAACACGGACGATGGATCTCCTCCGAGCAGCATGACAATCAACGCGATGATGATCGTTCCGCCCAGGCCGACTCCGGCCTTGGCCCCGCGTCCCATCCCTCGTCTGTCGTCCACATTGGTGCTTTCGCGTCTTCCTTGAAGGTTCATATTAATCCCAGTGTTAACTTTCCCGCAAAGATACTTACTTTTCCTGTAAGCCGGATTGGTTTCCCGAAAAAAAAGAAGTGCGGAAAACAGGATGGCCAACGCTCTTGGTTGAGGGCCGTTTCATTAGAATAATGTCCGCCCGGGTGGCCGTTTACCGGACAAACCAACCATATCGTATCTTTTGTCCGGTATAAGTGCTTTCTGCCGGACAAAAGCGCTTCCCGCATTTTTATCCAAAGCTTTTTGCACGGCTCTTTCATTTAAAGTATAAGTAATGATATATTGCCCCTTACCCGATTCATTGCGAGTCGGGTATTTTATTT
>CAKVBK010000107.1 GCA_934725285.1 uncultured Bacteroidales bacterium
GCAAAGTGCATCGGCATCGAGGCAGTCCCCGTAACCGTGGAGGTGGACATCACACAAGGAATAGGAATACATCTGGTTGGTCTGGCTGACGTGGCGGTCAAGGAAAGCCTTTTGCGGACCATCACCGCGCTTCAGTCGCTGGGTTTCAGGATTCCGGGCAAGAAGATAGTGATCAATCTGGCGCCGGCCGATGTCCGGAAGAACGGCAGCGGTTATGATCTTCCGATCGCCATCGGCATCCTTGCGGCCTCAGAGCAGAAACATTTCCCCGGCCTCGACAAATATCTGATTATGGGAGAACTGGGCTTGGACGGTTCCGTGCGTGAGGTCCAAGGAGCTCTGCCGTTCGCCGACCTGGTGACCGGCCTTGGAATATCAGGGTGCATCCTGCCGCTTCGATCCGCCCTTGAGGCCACCGAATGCAATGACCTGTCGATATTCGGGGTGGAGACTTTGGCTGATGTCATCAGGATTCTTGAGGAGCATGAGGATTGCAGTGACCTCCTTGTCTGGAACACAAGACTTTACAGGAAACTGTCCAGAAGTGCGCGACGGAGCGAAAGGCTGTCCGGTCATGATGTGATGGACTTCTCGGAGATAATCGGTCAGGAAGGAGCCAAGAGGGGAGTGGAGATCGCCGCCGCAGGAGGACACAATCTCATTATGGTTGGACCGCCAGGCAGCGGCAAGAGCTCCCTTGCCAAGGCTATGGCCGGAATCCTGCCTCCGATGACCACGGAAGAGGCCATAGTCACGAGCAAGATTTATTCCGTCGCCGGAATGAAAGGCTCACAGATCGGCCTGATCCGCACACGCCCGTTCCGCGCTCCCCACTACAGCGCTTCCCTTCCTGCGATCATCGGTGGTGGAGCAGGAGCCGACATCCGCCCCGGGGAAGTCACGCTGGCGGAGAACGGAATCCTTTTCCTTGATGAATATGGCCAGATGCCGAAATCTGTTCTGGAGGCTCTTCGAGGTCCGATGGAGGATAGAAAAGTGACTATTTCAAGACTTCGCTCAAAACTTGAATATCCCGCCTCGTTTATGCTGGTCGCCGCGTCGAACCCTTGCCCGTGCGGCTACTACGGTGAAGGTGACCGTTGCCGCTGCACTCCGGGCCAAAGGCTGAACTATCTCTCCAAACTCTCCGGTCCGGTAATGGATCGCATTGATATTCAATTATGGCTCCATCCAGTTGACACGGTGAAATTGGTCGGCCGGAAGAAAGGGGAGCCCAGCGAGGTTGTCGCACAACGGGTTCTGAAAGCCCGTATTCTGCAAAAACAGCGTTTCGCTGACGACGGGATATTCACGAACGCCGAGATGAACAACCGCCTGCTGGAGAAGCATTGCCGGTTGAATGAGGAATGCCGCAATGTTATGGAGCTGCTGATCGGCCGCCTCGGACTCTCCGCCCGCGCATATTCAAGAATCCTGAAAGTCGCCAGAACCATAGCGGATCTTGAGATGTCATGTGACATCAAGCCTGAATATCTCCGTGAAGCCGCCGCCTACCGCTTCCTTGACCGACTAAATCTTGAAACCTTCTGATGGTTTGAATGCTTACGCTTCGATGCGGCTTTTTAACAATGAAACCACGTTGTTTTGATGCACGAAGGCCGGAAAAATCAAAAAAAAGAGCGTCTTAGTCATCTTCCTCCACCTTGACGAAATTGACATAGTTCCTCCATTTGTCAATCATAGCGGTCATGTCTTCAGGAAGCGGCGAGTCGAACTGGATCCATTTGCCTGTGCCGGGATGGACAAAGCCTAGGGTCTTTGCGTGAAGTGCCTGCCGAGGGCAGATCTCAAAACAATTCTGGATGAACTGACGGTACTTGGCGTAGATGGTGCCCTTGCGGATCTCAGAGCCGCCGTACCTCTCGTCGTTGAACAACGGATGCCCGATGTAACTCATGTGAACCCTGATCTGATGCGTGCGTCCGGTCTCCAGCTTGCACTCGACAACGGTAACATAACCGAACCTCTCCAGCACCCTGTAATGTGTCACGGCATGCTTTCCGCGGTCATCATCGCCGGTGTAAACCCTGAATCTCAGCCTGTCGTTGGGATCACGCCCGATGTTTCCGTCAATAGTCCCTTCATCCTCCTTGATGTTGCCCCAGACAACAGCCACGTACCGCCTCTCGATTGAATGCTCGAAGAACTGGCGGGCCAGGTCCAACTGAGTCTCATCGTTTTTGGCCACCACGAGAAGTCCTGAAGTGTCCTTGTCGATTCTGTGCACAAGTATGCCCATCCGCTCGTCAGCCGCTTCCGGCCCCTGGGATATTCCCAAATGATAGGAAAGAGCGTTGATGAGGGTCCCCTCGAAGTGCCCGTGTCCAGGGTGGACAACCATTCCGGCGGCCTTGTTGACAACAAGGAGGTCATTGTCCTCGTAGACTATATTCAATGGAATGTCTTGAGGAAGAATTTCAAGGCCGCGGCGTCGGTACGGCATCACGAAACGGATGACGTCTCCGGGGCGGATGATCAGGTTGGCTTTCGCGACCTTGTCATTCACACGTACATAGCCTTCCTTTATTGCGCACTGAACCCTGTGTCTGGAAGTGTCTTCAAGATGCGTTGCCATGTACTTGTCCACGCGCATCGGGGTCTGCCCGACATCGACATTGAGCCTGAAATGCTCGAACATCCCCTGCTCCTCGTCCTCGACGTTTTCTTCCTGGTCGTTGTAAAGTCTCTCCTCGTCCACGTTACTCGTCCTTCTTGTCCAATGATAGATAGATGGTCACATCAGAACCCATCAGAATAGGATTCCCGGAGGCTTCCGGAGTCTGTCTGGTCACCGAGGCGTTCAGAGAATCGGTGTAGCTCCTCACGCTCTTGTCGAACACGATGCGGCCTATATTCAAAGAGTTGTCATGTACGGCATCCACCGCCCTGAGGTACTTCAATCCCTTGACATCAGGAATATATGTCAGATTGTCTTCCGGATTGAGCCCGACCTCAAGATTGATCTCTGAGCCGGTCTCGATCTGTCTTCCCGGCCTGATTTCACGGTTCTTGTAGATTTGCCTAAGCACATTGTTGGTTGCGATGTCATTGACATAGATCAACTTGCCCAACGTCAACCCACGTGAGTTGAGTTCAGCCTTGGCCTGGCGCATCGAGTAGCCGACAAGGTTAGGCATGCTGACTTTCTTGGCGTTCTTCGCGTTTATTGTGAGGAGTATCCTTCGCCCCTGCTTCACCTGAGAACCGGGTTTCGGATTCTGGCTGTAAACGGCTCCACGCTCCATCTTTCTGACAAAAATGGAGTCTATTACCTCCACCCTCAGCTTTGACCTGGCCGCCTCATGCTTTGCCTCGTTCACGGTCATGCTTGTGAAGTCCGGCACCTCTATCGTCTTCCCGTGATTTGTCAGAACGCTGAGCAGCATTGAGCTGACGAATATCAGAACCGCAAAGAACAAGACCGCAAGCAAGACGTTCCTGACTATCCAGTTGCTGAAGAAGCCTCCTTTCTTATCTCCTTTCTCTTCCATATCCAAAAAAATTACTTTCCGCCCGTGAAGAGCAGGTCAAACGCTCCCTCTCCTATCAGGGCCAACCCTATTATAATGATTATTATTCCGGCTATCCTGTTCAGCCACATTATTTTCTTCATGTCGAACGCTTTTCTCCAGTTGCTGAAGAACCATGCGAAAAAGAACCAGTAGGCAATCGAGCCCCCGGCGACGGCCAGGATTATCGGGTAGATCCTGAAACTTCTGTCGGACACATCAACCTGAAAGAAAGCGAACAGCGCGAACATCACGAGTATCGCCCCCGGGTTGGAGATAGTGGTGGCGACGGCCTGAAGGAAATCCTTCGGCGACGCTCCGCGTGTCTTGACATCTCCTGGCTCCATCTTCCTGAACGGATCCTTGAATGCCATTGAATATCCCAGCAAGGCTATAACAGGACCTCCGATCAGGAATATGATCGATTCGTAGGTGCTGATGAAATTCTGGGCGAAGGCCCAAGCGAAAATCGAGATGATCGCGTAGGCTGTGTCCACCAGTGACGCTCCAAGCCCGGTGGTGAACCCGGCCTTATGCCCGTAGCAGATGGATTTCTGAAGCACAAGAATCGCCACCGGCCCGAGCGGAGCCGACGCGCAGATGCCGATTATGAACGCTTTCAGAATCTCCAACAGCATAGGCAGCCATTATTTAGCCCTCATGAAGATCTGTACAGGGCATCCCTGAAGATCGAAATGCTCCCTCAGCTTGTTCTCAAGGAATCTCTTGTACGGCTCTTTAACGTACTGAGGCAGGTTGCAGAAGAACGCGAAGGCCGGAAATCTTGTCGGAAGCTGTGTCACGTACTTGATTTTCACGTATTTGCCCTTCCATGCAGGAGGTGGATAGTTCTCTATCTCCGGCAGCAGGGCCTCGTTCAGCCTTGCGGTCGGAAGCTTGCGGGAATAGTTCTCGTAGACGTGTTCGGCCGCGTCCAGCACATCCATGATCCTCTGTTTCTTTGTGACGGAGGTGAATATGATCGGCACGTCATCGAACGGAGCGATGCGGCGGCGCAGCGAGGATTCATATTCCTTCATCGTGTTGCTGTCCTTGAGGAAGAGGTCCCATTTGTTGACCACCAGCACGCAGGCCTTGCGGTTGCGGACGATGAGATTGAATATGCTCATGTCCTGAGCCTCCATCCCGCTGTTGGCGTCGATCATCAGGATGCAGACATCCGAATGCTCGATCGCCCTGATGGAACGCATCACGGAATAGAACTCCAGATCCTCGTTGACCTTGGCCTTTCTGCGCATTCCGGCCGTGTCCACAAGCATGAACTCGTGACCGAATTTGTTGTATAGGGTTGAGATTGAGTCTCTTGTGGTTCCGGCAACCGGCGTGACGATGTTCCTTTCCTCACCGAGAAGCGCGTTCGTCAAGGACGACTTGCCGACGTTCGGCTTTCCCACAATCGCGATGTGGGGAAGATCCGGACGATCGTCATCCTGCTGTGGCTTCTCCTCAGGGAGAACCTTAAGGACCTCGTCCAGAAGATCGCCGGTGCCGCTTCCGTTGGCAGCTGACGTGGCCCAGATCTCTCCCAGCCCCAATGAATAGAACTGGTAGGCGTCGAACATCTTCTCTCCGGAATCCACCTTGTTGACACACAGGACGACAGGCTTTTTGCTCCGGCGGAGGATGTCGGCGATCTCGGCGTCATAGTCGGTGATGCCGGCGGCGGCCTCGACCATGAATATCACAGCGTCCGCCTCCTCGATGGCTATCACGACCTGTTTGCGGATGGCCTCCTCGAACACATCGTCCGAATTGGTCGTCCAGCCTCCCGTGTCCACCACGGAGAACTCCTTGCCGCACCATTCACATTTGCCGTAGTGGCGGTCTCTTGTCACGCCGGCGGTCTCGTCAACGATGGCCTGGCGCATTCCGACAAGTCTGTT
>CAKVBK010000108.1 GCA_934725285.1 uncultured Bacteroidales bacterium
ATAAAATACCCGACTCGCAATGAATCGGGTAAGGGGCAATATATCATTACTTATACTTTAAATGAAAGAGCCGTGACTACAAAGAGCATCGCAGGGTTCTGGGCAAGCATCCGATCTTCGCATTGGCAAAGAAGATGGATGAACTTCGCCGCCTTCCGGTAACAAGCCTGATCCAGAAAAGGAAGAACGTTCAGGATTCCATCTGGCGGGCCGAGCGGGAAATCCGGAAGGGCGACCGTCCGGATCTGAAAGTGCCAAGGGAGGAAAGGCTTGGCCGCCTAAGGATGACTCTCAATGACATCAACCGAATGATTGAAGAATATGAAGGAACTGAAACCCGTACTTCTCGATGATCTCTCTTCACTTGCCGCCATTGGATGGACAGATGCCGAGCTGGCCGGATTCCTTGACATCACCGAAAGGCAGCTGGCCACCATCTTGGCGGATCCGATCTCGACGGATGATCTGAAGATCCGCGATGCCATCAAGCGCGGCCAACTGGAGAAAAGGGCTAAGATCGAACTTGCCGTGGTGCGTGGAGCGATGGGCGGTGACGCTGACTCCATCGAGCAGTTCAGGGACATCGTCCGGGACAAAAGTTTCTCCATTTCCAAGCTGGATCTGTTCGGCGGCACAGAGAAAGAGGGCGCTTTCGAGAAGATTCAGGAATATATCGCATCAGGCTCAAAAGGAACTCTTTCAGACAAAGAGCAGATCTACATCGACCTGATGACACTGATATATTCATTGGATGGTCAGTACGGCAAAAGGAGAACCATCAAGTTCCTGACCACCGCTCCATTCAGCATCCCGTACCAGCGGGCGGCGGACATATATTCAGAAGCGATGGAACTGTTCTTCTGCAACCGCAAGGTCTCCAAGGAGGCAATGCGCAATAAGATGGCTGATCAGTTCGACACCCTCTATGTGGCCGCAAGGGATGCCGCAAAGACCTCCAAGGACTATGCGGTGGCCGCTGACATCCTTGCCAACAAGGCAAGAGCTCTCCAGCTCGACAAGGATGATCCTGCCAAGCTGCCAGCCGAACTCTATCAGCCTATGTTCCGTCTGCTTTCGGCCACGCCTGAATCAATCGGCCTTCCTGCCGCCAACCGTGATGAGCTGGAACGCCAGATTGACACCGTTGTCGCTCCGGAGGCTGTGAAGAGACGTTTGAAGGCTGATGCCGGAATCACTGACCTTGACATCGTAAAATACCTCGAAGATGCAAAGGAAGAGAGTTAAGCCCGAATCCACACAGGCGGCTTCCGTACAGTACCAGAACCCTTTCGCCCAGATCGTGTCTTTGGCCGGAGCATGCCAGAACCTTCAGGTAGTGGGCCGTGGCGGAGCCAAGACAACCGACATTCAGGCCGAAAGGCTTCTGGACGTCATCTATGACATGCCGGGCGCACCCGTGGTCTGGGTGGCCGACACGTTCACGAACCTGAACGCCAACATCCTCCCTTCTGTACTGGAAGGTCTGGAGCGCAAAGGCCTACGTGAAGGGGTCCACTATGTCATCGAGAAGGAGCCACCGACATTCACGGAAGCGGAAAAAGCCGACCTCCCAGATTGGCTAAGGCCGCATTTCTGGAAGCCTTTCAACAAGCTGGTGTCCTACAAGCGGACAATCATCTTCTACACAGGCACCAACATCCGGTTCGGATCACTCGACCGCCCGGCCACACTGGCCGGTGCCTCCTATGTGTTCTGCTTCGGGGACGAGGTGAAATATTTCCGGGAAGACAAGATCTCCAACCTCCTGAAAGCCGTCCGAGGCTACAGGCAGGAATATGGCCACAGCGTCTTCTACCGAGGATTCAGTTTCACCACCGACATGCCGGACACCACGCACATTGGGGAATATGACTGGATCCTGAAATACGCCCACAACATGGACATTCCGGCAATAGTCCTCGTGCTGAAGGCCGGTTTGGTCTATAACGAGTGTCTTCACGAGGCTGTTGCCGCCAAGGACAAATGGTTAAAGACCCAAAGCAATGAGGATCTGAACATCTATCGCGGCAAATGCCGTGTGGCCGAGCAATGGAAAGCCCGGTGGACTGAACTGAGGATGAGGAAGGAAGCCAGAACGTTCTTCATGCTTGCGTCCTCGTACATCAATGTGGACATCCTCACAGAGCAATGGTTCGGGGATGCAATCGCGGGTAAGCTTCCTGACCTGAACACGGCCATACTCTCAATGCGCCCGTCCCTGGAATCAGGCGACCGCTTCTACACGTCCCTTGGCGAACGCCACTTCTACTATGACGGCACGGATGAGGACGCCTACGATGGATTCGGTCTGCTGGACAAGGAGGATTGCAGGGTGCTGAAGTACGTTGATCTGGACAAGCCGCTCATAGCAGGAGTGGATTTCGGGAATATGTGCTCAATGTCCATAGCCCAGAACGACATCGAGAATGGACGCTCGTGCCTGCGTGTGGTCAAGTTCCTATACACCCTTGCGCCTGAATATGTCCCTGACCTTGGGGAGAAGTTCCGCTCCTTCTTCGCGCCTGTGAGACGCAAGACCCTTATGCTGTACTATGACCGTGCGGGCAACGCCTACAAGTCGGTGGGTGAGGATCAGGTCGGCAAGTTCAAGAAGGCTGTCGAATATGATGAGTCCGGCCGCCGCACAGGGTGGACGGTGCAGCTGATGTCCATCAATCAGGGCAACATCAGACAGCCGGAGGAATACTCATTCATGCAGGAGATAATGAGTGAGCGCAATCCACGGTTGCCTGTGATCCGCATTGATGCCTATGCAGCCAAGCATCTGAAACTCTCATTGGAGAAGGCAAGGACCGTGGTTAAGAACGGTGTTGTGTTCAAAGACAAGAGAAGTGAGAAGTTGCCTGTGGAGCAGCTGCCCACCGAGTCCACCAACCCATCTGACTCATTCAAGTATCTTGTGATGACCAAGCAATTGAGAGGGATGGCCAGCGGGAAGACGATGCTTCCGTCTTCGGCTACGGATCCGAGAGCCGTGGGTAAAAACAAGGACTGAGCGGGGTCTGCGCCATATATCACCCTCCGAAAGGAATCGCAATTGCGATTCTTCCTTTGCGCGGCCCGGGCTCTTTTGCGTCTGAAAAAATGCGTTTTTGCCGTGGCGGGGCGCAAGCGGCTGAACATTACTTGATTGACGGAAATATATTCACAAATCAGTGTTGATTTGCTGAAATTTCAGTGCCTTGGGCTGTAGTTTTGGTCACTTTGCCTAGTTTGGAGGTTCGGGCACTTCGACAAGTTCAGTGACAGGTCCACCGTGGTCGCTGAGCCTGCCGAAGCGACTTGTGCAAGGTGTCCTTTTTATCGTCTTGTGAGGTGGCTAACTTTGTGATATGAACGTATATGAGGCATTGGCGGAAATGAGGCGACTGTCAGAAGAAGACAGGAGCTTCAGTTTCTCGTTTATGAGTTACAACCCCACGAAAGGCACAAGCGACGGGATTGTCTATGTCCGCCGCGGTGTGCTTAGGCATAGGGAAACCAAGGAGCACAACAAGAACGCTGACCTGATCGAGGGCTACATGGATCTGGAGACCGGAGAGCCGAGGCGTTTCTACCAGCCGCTTCTGATGACATTCAACGGACAAAAACTGATACTCGTATGAGCAGAATCGAAAAAATATCCGACCACACGGCCGTCCTGCGGCTGAACGATGGCCGGGCTTTCGCGCTTTCCAACAGAAGGGACAGCAGCCTTGACTCTGTGTTCTGGATGGCGCAGCAAAGGAACTGGGAGCAGTTGCCCCAGACGATTTGCGGACAAAAGATCGTGCCGTTCGGCCACGACAACAATCTCCCCGTGCATCTTCGGGACATCCTGGACGAAAACAATCTTGGCCCCGGAATCCTTGAAAGACAGATGGGGCTTCTCTACGGGCAGGGCGTGTTCCTGAACCGGCTGGCTTACCAGGAAGGGAACATCGTGCATCACTGGGAGGAAGACAGGGAGATCCAGGCGTGGTTGGACAGCTGGGATTATGTCAGCTACATCAAGGGGTGCATGACCGACTATCTGCATCTGAAAGGGTTCTTCGATGCCAAGTATCTGGAGAAAGGCCGGAGGATAGGCAGGGAGCCAAAGATAGCCTATCTTGAGCATATTCCTTCAAAGAACGCAAGGTTGGAGTGGACTGACAGCAGGGAGATCAGGGACGTGAAGCACATTGTCGTGGGTGATTTCGAGCATTCGTGCGTGGGGACTGGCGTGCGGGTCTATCCGGTCTATGACAGAAGGAATCCGGGACGGTACGGAGCATCGGCCTCGTACAACTACACATATTCGTTCGCAAGGGATTTCTATGCGGTGCCTCAGTACTGGGGCGCGTTGCGCTGGATTGTCAAGGGTTCGGAGATTCCGACCATATTCAAGTACGTGACGGACAACGGGATCAATCTTGCCTATTTGGTTAAGGCTCCTAAGGAGTACTGGGAGGAAAGGCGGGACCGTCTGCGGATGATCCATCCGACTTGGGATGACACGAAGGTGGAGAACGAGATCAGCAGACTGACGGAAGACTTGCTGATGCAGATGCAGGATGTGCTCAGCGGCAAGGAGAACGCGGGAAAGTTCTTCTATTCGCTCGATATGCCTTCCGAGAGCGGTGCGGGGCGTGTGGCTTGGACCGTGGAGGCGATTGACCAGAAGATGAAGGATTTTGTCGAGGCCCAGTTGAAGATCTCCGAGGCTTCGGCTTCTGCGATCACTTCGGGGATGGGTCTGCATCCGTCTTTGTCGAACGTGATGGTGAACGGCAAGCTGGCTTCGGGTTCGGAACTGTTGTACGCCTTCAAGCTGTTCCTGCTTTCGGATACGGAGATCGCCTCACAGACGATTCTTGAGCCGATCAATCAGGCGATAGCGTTCAATTTTCCCGGCAAGGGGCTGAAACTTGGGTTCTTCCACAAGCAGTTGGAGGCGGAGGACGCGTTGACTTCTTCGGCAAGGGTTAAAAATCAGTGATTATGATGGATTTGTTCAACAGAAATCGGGACGGTTCCAAGGAACTTGAGGATCTGACCGGCCAGTGGTACGCTTCTTCTCCTTTCAGGCTGATCGAGACGGAAATCCGGTTCGCTACCGATGAGGTGGCACGGCTTGTGAGTCAGGAGGTGGTCAAGGAGGCCGCTGATGCTTATGATGAGGATGAGAAGCCGGAACTCGTGGCCGCTGTGAGGCTTCCGGTGGCTTGTCTGGCGTTGATGCGGTACACAAAGCTTTCCTCCGTGTCGCACGAATCGACGGGACGGAAGGTCAAGATAGATGACAATGAGAGAAGTCCTTACGAGTGGCAGATAGACAGGGATGACAGGGCGATGAGAGAGCGGTATTTCCGGGC
>CAKVBK010000109.1 GCA_934725285.1 uncultured Bacteroidales bacterium
GCCATCGTCCTAAGCAACGAACAGAATGTCCACAAGGAGCACGGCATCACCTACCTTCCCATCTACTACGTGATGTTCTTAAAGCAAGACAACATCCCGGAAGAAGACCTTGTCATCCCGGAGCCCACACTATCTGCCACGGATCTCTAATAGGCTCTGCCGTACATCTTCGGGGAGTTGTAGGCGGGGGCGTGGCCTGAGAGACGGAAGAGTTCGGGGATGGAGACGATCTCGTAGCCACGGGCTTTGAGCTGGGGGATGATGGTTTTCATGGCCTCGACGGTGCGCTCGTTGGTGTCGTGGAAGAGGAGTATACGGCCGTCCTCGACACGTTCAAGGGTCATCGTGACTCGGTCCTCGACGGGCATCTCGACCCGCCAGTCACGGCAGCTCAGGCCCGCGATGAATATCTTTCCGTCAATGAGTCCGGCCACGTGGGCGTTGTGCGCAGTGAACGGTGGGCGGAGGTATCTCGGCTTTGTCCCGGCATAGACCTCAATCAGGGAATCAGTCTTGGCGACTTCCTCAAGAATCTGAGCATCAGAGATCTGCGTGAGATTGGGATGGGAATATGTGTGGTTCTCCACGTCGCATCCCATCTGAATCATTCGCCTAATGATCGGGGCGGTCTCTTCAGTGATGTTCCGGCCGATCAGAAAGAACGAAGCCTTAACTCCGTTCTCCTCCAGAACGTCAAGCATCATCGGAGTGTATTTCAAGCTCGGCCCGTCATCGAACGACAACGCCACGTACTTAGGTTTGGAGTCCACCGAACAGCAACAATCCTGAGCCAACGCCACCGCTGGAAACAGGGAAGCCAACAAGCACACCGCAATTATATTCAACTTTCTAATATTCATAAAGATAATCATCACTAAACAAAACAAATGGCATGCGCCGCTTTATCTTTTCGACACTGTTCTGTGCTAAAATCCCCTGCCGAACATCGACCAATATTTCGCTTCAAGTTCTTTCCAACGGGCAGCACACTTGTCGTGGATTTCAGCGGTGTAGGCGTTCAGCAGCTTCGCCCTTTTGCGAGCGGAGGCCTTTGAATATTCCGCCTCAAGCTCCGTCAACCCTTCAAAAGTCATCACCTCCATCTCCAGCACATTGTCGGTAAACTCCTTTTTGGTTTTCTGCCACGAAAGCGTAGCCAGTTTGTTGGCACGGCGGAACTCCCACAGGACACTGTTGGGGTAATATTCCCGCTGGCCACACTTCTCGAACGCAGCTGGAAGCTTAGTGCTTCCGCAGAAAATCGGGATGCGAGGGCTCTGCGCAGGGTTATCGACTGCGTACCAGCAGACTCCCCCGATGCCGTCCGGCAGCCAGGAGCGGCTCTGGATGACCGTTGAATATGAGCACCAGGCCACCGCAAGCGTCCTCTTGAAATCAATCACGCCCGGAGCGATGCTGTTCAGCGTGTTGCGCATCGGGGTGGTAAGCCAAGGATTGGCCAGAGGACTCATCTCCTTGTGGGCCGGAACACCGTCCTTCTCCGGAATGTCAATCGTCCAGTTCTTGCACATATCCCATTCCGTACCTTCGTAGGTGTCTCTCAGCAACGCCATTACCTTTCTGACATCGACCAAGGAGTCAGGCTTGACGGAGAACGGAAAGTCGTCCATGCCATATTTCAGGCCGAGCGACGGAGCCAATAGGTCAAACACCCTGAACTCCCTCTCACGGTAGTTTCTTCCCTGAGCATAGGAGCAGACGATGACTTTCCAGAAGATGAAGTCACCCTTTCCGTCCCAAAGGCCATTGTCAATGGCAACTTGCTCAAGGTTGTCCGAAGCCATAAAGTTCTCTGTGTCAGAGCGGTCAATCTTTCCTATCCTTGGGATGTTGGCGGAAATCCCGACGTGCCCGTCCGGAATCCTCTGAGCCACCCAAGCTGCTCCAAGCTTATGCTTGCCCACTCCCACAATCTCGAATTGCCAGACCTCCTTCGGATCCGAGACCGTAAGACACTCACCGCCATCTCCGTAGCCATATTCCTCAGCCAAGGAGCCCATCAATTTGACTGCCTCCCTTGCAGTGGCGGTGCGCTCCATCGCCAGTCGGCAGAGCTCCTCAATAAGCAGTGGCGCATCCTTGTTGATGAGCGTGTCCGGCCCGGTGAACGTTGTCTCGCCGATGCCTACCTGCTTCTCGTTCAGCGACGGGTAGCCGGTGTTGACGTATGAATATGTATGTGCGACCTGAGGGATTTCCCCCACGATCTTGATTCCAGTGGTGTCGGTCACGAACTTGGTCTTCCGCCAGTTCTTGCGGATCGGAGTCATCGAACCCGGCTTGTGATCCTTTGCAGGTACGATGTTCACCCAAGTGTGCGAAGTGCCGTCACAAGTGTGCGAGGTCATAACCGACCCGTCCGTGCTCGCCAACCTTCCGACCACTATGCTTGTACATTCCAGCCCTGAATTTTCATCATCCTGGGCCCAAGCCCCGAATCCCGCGGCCAGAAACGCCGCCGCCACAATAAGTAACTTCTTCATATCCGCCAATCTTAACAACCGTCAAAAGTTCTTGCCAAATCCGCGGCAACTTGTTTTTGACGCTTGGTCTATACTTTTGAATATTCAAATATACCTAAAAAGCATCTGACAAACAAAACCGCTTCCAAGATAGTCGATTTTTGTTATATTTGTCATTATAAGACATCAACGCCATGCGCAGAATCGAGATAAAAAGTTCGGAGGACGAGCGGTTCGAAGAGTTCCTGAGGCTGTACGGGAGCAGTTTCCCGATCTTCGAGCAAAGGACTGAGAGCCAGCAGGAATATGCCTTCGAGTGCAGCCGATACCATCTTTACGAATATCTGGACGGGGACACTTTCGTCGGGTTCATCTCATACTGGGAATTTGACCGGCAGATCTACATCGAACATCTTGCCGTTGACACAACGCTGAGAGGAAAGGGTTACGGCTCACGGATGCTGGACTCTTTTATCGCCTCGACACCGAAAACCGTCATCCTGGAGATAGACCCGATCGTGGACGACATCTCAAGGGCCAGACTGAGATTCTACGAAAGATGCGGCTTCCGGCAGAACGGGTTCCGGCACAGGCATCCGGCTTACCGTGAAGGGTATCAGCCTCACCCGCTTGTCGTACTGTCTTCCGGACGGCAGATAACCCAAGATGAGTACGAGGAGTTTTCCCGGAACCTGAAAGAAATCGTCATGAATGAATCATCACTGGGTGCAGAACAGCCATATTTGCACCCCAAAGGCCATAAAAAATCCATTTCGGGGGCAAGATAGGGCATTTCGCACCCGGACACCAAAATATTCAAAGATCATGAGAACCATAAAGTACAAGACAAGCATTTCGCTTCTTATCATACTGGCTTCGATTCTGCTGGTGTTGCTGTGCCTGCTGATCGTGCACACGTTCCGGACGGGAGAGGAGGCGACCGTGGGGATCTTCTCGCTGGCCGCGACCCTGATCGGCACCATATTCATAGCCATCGAGCTGAAGAACGGTTCGGAGGTCACATGCAGCGAGATGTTGATCAACCTGAACAACTATTTCCATGACAGTGACCGCCTTATGAAGGTCTATGAGGTGCTGGAGAACGGAGAGATCGAAGGCGACTACAGCTACGAGCGCTGGAAGGATGTCTCCAGCGTGGAGGTCGCCCAGTACTGCACATTCTTCGAGAACCTCTACCTTCTCTACCGCCACCACATCGCCAGCATCGATGACCTGGACGATCTGTTCGGTTACCGGTTCTTTCTTTTCATGAACAACCCTTACATCCAGGAGAACTACATCCTGCCTACGTCTTCCTCCTATGTGCAGGTCTTCGAATTGTACAAGATCTGGATCCGGCATCGGGAAAAGGAGAACAGCGGCGCCAACGGTTGGCAGAGACACGTGCCGAGCCACCAGTTCATGTTCCCGGAGAAGTACCTCCGGGACAAACTCTATCTGTTTGACTACGGGACTTCTGAGTATAACAAAGTAATCTCCGCGCTTCCAGATGGATTCACGATGAAAAGGCTCGGATTCGACAGTCTCAGCGCTGTGGAGAATCTTCAGCGGAAAGTTGTTGGCGGCATGGAGAACAAGAATCTCTTCTACCCTCTCAGCCGCGAGGAACTGATTGAGTCAATGCAGCTTGACTACGTCTTGGGAATATTCTCGCCCGAAGGCGGGATGGCGGCTTTCTGCGTCATCGTCAGCAACCGTGACGGCGAGCGCAGCCTTGCCTCGGATCTTCACCTCAACCCTTGCGAGGTGTTCACTTTCGACGCTGTCGCGGTGGACAATGAATATCGTGGCAGAGGTTTCCAGCGCACGTTCATCGGCTGGTCCATCGAACTGGCCAAAAGCACGGAAGTCAAGCACATAGTCGCCACCGTGGATCCGCAGAACATCCCGAGCGAGCGCAACTTCCTCGCCCAAGGCTTCCATGTCGCCGAGACAAAGACCAAGTACACCGGCCTCACCCGCGACATCCTCCGGCTGGATGTCTAACCATTAATTCTCAACCATGAATTCCGGCATCGGTTCGTAAGACTTGATTGGGTACCTTTGAGGTTCTAGCCTGCAAGGGGTGTCAAATCTGAGTTTGTAGCAACGATTGTCAGGAGTCGTGATGTAAACATTGTCATATTCCTCATCGGTGTCCGGAATGAACATCATCAAAGTTTTTCCGTCAAGAGGGCAATCCCGCCCGTTGATCTTCTTGAATTCTTGCGCCTCGTACCATCCGACAGCATCGTATCTTTTCCCCTTCTCACTGTAAACCAAGTAGTTTACCCACCAGCAGAACATCCAGAAATCAACCGGTTTTGTAAAAATCAAGGTTGGAGATTCTCCGTACCAAACCACTTCAGGAGTAATGAACTCGCCTTCCGAGTCATACATCTTTCTCAACTCACTGAAAGCCTCGTCAAGTTTTTGAGGACTCATTGACTTCACACGGATTATGCGCTTACCGGAAGGTGCAAGTTCCTCTGTCTCAGATTCTGTAGGCTTTAATAATTTAACGATGACTTTCATGAGAAGAAATCCCACTGCAACCAAGATCAAGACATAAATGTAAGGTTTCATAACAGGGTATGATTTTCTGCGAATATAAATGATTACAAATGAAATAACAATAGGAGGAATCTCTTTTCCGCATATTCGTAACTTTTTTGTAAATTTGTATTCTTGCAGGTGCAGGGTTGTTCTGCGTCTGCATTTTTATTTTGAACAAACATAAGACATTGATATGGCGAAAGGTAAGGCACCGGAGGACACTCCGCTGATCAAACAGTTTTTCTCTGTGAAGGCACAGCATCCGGAAGCGGTGCTGCTTTACAGGGT
>CAKVBK010000110.1 GCA_934725285.1 uncultured Bacteroidales bacterium
ATTATCTACGACATTATCTACGACATTATCTACGACATTATCTACGACATTATCTACGACATTATCTACGACATTATCTACGACATTATTCCGTTTTGTGGATGTGTTTTCCGCCTCTCCTGGCCTTTTTACGGTGACAATGAATTCCTCTGTCGCCAGATTGTTCTCAAAGGTGATGTCCTTGAAATCTCTGAATGCCCTGACGATTCCGCTGCCGATGCCTACGTATGGGAGTAGGTAGACGGCATTGTTGAACAGCAATTGATTGCGAGGCTTGGATATTCCGTTCAGCAGGGTGTCTTCTGTCACATCCATAGGCAGGTTGCCAGGACTATGGATCTCGACTCTGTTGTCAAAAATCAGAAGCCTTATTTGGGCGATCTGGTAGAAGTCACGATGTATCAGGGCGTTCACGATAAGCTCCACAAACACTTGCGGCGGAATTTCCAGTGCCGGGAGACTGTTGAACTCATCCTCAACCTGACGGCTTTTCAGATTCCGGTTGACGAAAGCCATCGCGGCTTTGAACTGTGTCAGGAGGTTTCCCTCCATATCGGTGCCGACAAGGCGGTCTCTGAACCTGTCTCCGCTCAGGTCGTTACCTACGAAAGCGATGCATCTGATTGTGAAGACTGGATAGAATTTCAGGATATTCTTTCCAAGAAGCAGAAGGCCGGCCAATGTCAGTCTGCCTTCGTTGTCCATCAAGGATGTGTTCTGCAGAATTCGCTGAGGTGTGATTCCGGGAGCGATTCTGCCGACAAGATCCTCGACTGAGAACTCGTCCAACCTTGATATTTGGAAGTCTTCCGCAAGGCTGTTCCTATATTTCTCTATCAGAAACTGTTTCAGTGTCGGCAGTGAGATGTCGTCGTAGGATGATTCGGGGACGCTGTCCCTGTCTGCGAATAGCCTTCCGCAGCTCTGCATCAAGATCCTTAACCGCTCGTTGGTGAACACTTTCCTTTTGTCGGAGCCATTCTTTATCCAGACTATGCCTTTGTTGTCCTTGTAGGGTTTGTCAAGTCCTTGCGCCACTCTTGCGGTGACAACAGCTTTCCCGTCCAGCAGAACGGTCTCGATCATAATCGTTATTGACGGGCAGACATTGTCTGACGCGGCGTTCGACAAAAGATTCGATGTCTTTTGGATCTCCTCGTAGGTCAACCCGCTGATTTCCCCGGTCTTGTCATTGACACCGACAACCAGAAGTCCTCCTTGCGAGTTGCTGAAGGCGACGAACTCACACCCGATCTTATAGGCATCATCCACCCGTTCCTTGAACTGGACGGTGGTGGATTCTCCCATCATAATGATCGCTTTTAACTTCTTGGCATCCATAAAGTGGCTAAGGAATATACAGTCGATAAGGCGTTATATTCAATGACGGCTGGCGGTGAGATTGGTGTCTATCTTGCTGAGGATGTGCGTCTCGGCATATTCAAGGTCGCGGGAGTCGTCGATCTCGTACCAGAGGAGGCCGGAGACTTTCAGGACGGGGAGGGGGAGGATGGTGCGGGAGACGGCCAGGAGCTCATATTCATAACCCAGCTTGGGTTGGGCGTCGATCTTGGTGGCGTAGTCTTCGCACATCGCTTGGTAGAAGCGGGAGTCGATTTTGTGGATGCCGACCAGCTCGCCGGAGGGGTGGATCGCGGTTTTGTCGGTGGAGCATGCGGCGAGGTTGCCGTCGGGGTCCATCTCGACATAGTACTGGTCCTGGAACTTGGTGACTGGGGTGATAAGCATCGCGCTGGAATGTTCACACTCAAGCAGGGAGGTGATGGCTTTGCGCTCGAAGACGAGATCCGACTCCAGAAGGAGGAAATTGTCGCAGCCGATGGCTTGTCGCATGTTGTAGAGCGTGAACATGCTGTTCGTCTCTGAATATCTCGGGCTGTAGACACACTCGATCTGCGGGTAGCGGGTCTTCAAGGCCTCGTAGGCTTCTTTCCTGTAGCCGGTGCCGATGAGGATCCTTTTGATGCCGCAGCTTAGCAGGGTCTCGATGGAACGGATCACCATAGGCTTCCCGCCGGCCTCGATGAAGCCTTTGGGGATCGCCTCGGTGCACTTGCCGAAGCGTGTGCCCATGCCGGCGGCCATTATTACCGCGGTGGTTACAGGTGCTGTCATTGTCTGAATATGTCCACGGTGTTTCTATTTCTTCAGGCGGCTCCAGAAGGATTTTTTCAGGGGCGCATCCTGCCGGCCGGACTGGCCGAGGTAATATTCCCGGAAGGTGAGGCCGTCGGAGATCATCTGGTAGATGACGCCCCAGTCCGGAAGGCCGCCGAAGTTCCGGTCATCGATGAACATGTCGGCTTTCAGCTTGCGGGGTGAGGTTGGTGCGTCCTCGCCATCGTAATATTCCTCGGGATGGTTGCTGTTGACGGCGTAGAACTCCAGTCCACGCCCGCGACACCAGTCCACAGCATCCTTCAGGAGTCGGCCTTCGCGGACAGACCATAGGATCAGGGTGTGGTGATCAGCCTGAAGGCGTTTGAGAGTATCCACTGCGAACGGGATTTCCTTGCCTATCTTCGGGTATCTGTGTTCCACGATTGTTCCGTCAAAATCGACTGCTATTATCATTGTTCCAATGGGTTCTATTTTGGTGAAGACAAATTCTTGGGGTTTGACACTCAATGTAATAGTTTGCGTGTCAATGTCTTAGGTAGCAAAATAACGCGAAAGCAAACCTTTGTGCTTTTGGTTGGCTTGAAGGATGCGGATCGTGTAAGCGCTTATTTCTTTCAAAATTAACTAAAAATATCCTAAAGGGCAAATTTATTCGCCTAAATCGGTGGAAAAATGATCGGGACTTGGCTGCTTGCTTTCACAAGGATCCGCCGCGGCTTTGGAAACTCGTCCGTAAGATGTGTGCCGTGGTCATTCAATCGGCACGACGAGGTCTGGATGGACGGAGATGATGGCGACAGAGACGACACCTTGGATCTCCACCACGACCTTCTTCGAACGGGAACCTTTGACCTTGACGAACACACCTTCGCAGCCTTCGAATATACCGCCGGTGATTCTGACTTTCTGTGCTTTGGCGAAGTTGATCTCGGAAGGTCCGAAGAAACGGAGGGTCTCGTCGTAGGTTCCGGTCACGGCTATGAACTGGCGCATCTGTTTCTCCGGAACGGTGATCTTCTTTCCGAGCCTTTGATCCATCATATATTGGAGCAGTGGAATGCACGTGGGCTTCTTGAGTTCCTGAATCTGAGATGCTGTCGCACGTACGAAGATGAGGTTATGGATCACGGGGACAAGGCGCTTCCTGCCTGTGCGTGCGGATTTCTCGTACTTCATCGGGATGAAATTCTCCACGCCTTTCCCGTCCAGAAGCCTTTTGGCCTCCAGCTCCCGGTGGTACGTGACACGCATCGCGAACCACTCGATTTCCTCGTATATCTTATCCTGCATCCTCTTCGGTAATTCAGAATGTCCAAGTTACGAAAATGTTGCGGAAAATGCAACCGCGCGAGAAGGCTTTGTCCGGGCGGATGTGATCTCTGAATATAAAGGCTTGGCAGTCAATTCTTTCAGTGCGTTTAAGAATCTCCCGCCTCAGCGGACAACTTTCTGGAATGCCAGACGCTCGCCGCCGTCGGCGAGATGGATGATTCCGCAGTAGGCAAATCCTGCCTTGTCTATGAGGTGGCGCATAATGCGGTTGTCCCGGTGGGTGTCGATGCGAAGATTCGGCGACACCGAGTCGGCATATTCAATTATCTCCTGGAATATGCCGTGGGTGGCGGAGGAACTTGCGATGCGGTGGATGACGAAGTATGGAGCCGCATCATCCAACCACTTGCCTTGGATTGATGAATATGTCGGTTCGGGGGAGGGAAGGAGGGCGAAATAGCCGACCGCACGGCCTTCGCGTTCGACAATATATGCTCCGCCTTTGCTGATGTCAGAGCGGACGATCTCCTCGTTCGGGTAGCCGTCCTCCCATTGGGTTAGGTTTCCGCTTGATCGCATTATGGCCTTTGCGGCGGTGAAAAGGTTCATCGCCGCCGGAATGTCCTGTTCTGTGGCTTTTCGGATCATATCATACTCGTGTCCATTATGTGGTTCTGTCACTGCACCCCGAGCAATTCGATTTCGAAGATCAGCGTTGAGTTCGCCGGTATCCTCGGTTGGGAAAAACTTCCGTAGCCAAGCTCGGACGGAATGTAGATCTCCCATTTGTCCCCGACACGCATCTGCTGGAGGGCTATGACCCAGCCTTCAATCAGATCCCTTAGCCTGATTGCCAGCGGATAGCCTCCGAGACTGGTGTCGAAGCATTTTCCGTCGATCGTGCGTCCAAGATAATGGCAGCTGACCACGCTGCTTGGTGTCGGCCGCTTCCCGTTCTCCGGCCCTGACTGTAGAACCTTGTAACAGACCCCTTTGGTCAGCAGGGTCACACCCTCTTCTTTCGCCTTGGCTGCCAACCACTCCTTGTTGGCGCGGGCATATTCATTCTTGTTCATCAATTTTGTTGCTGGTGCGTGATGCCGGCCTTCCTGCGCACGGAACGACTTGCGGCAGTACCCGGTGCGTTGTACCGGCTTTTCCGCTCACGGACTCACCGGTTGCAAGTTCCCCGGTGCGTGATGCCGGCCTTCCTGCGCACGGAGACCAAGTGGGCATGCGGGTTGGCATATTCCTAAATTACTGATTGAACCTTTTGGCCTGCTCCGCGATGAGCTCCTTGTCGTCGAAGTAGTCGATCTTCATCGCCTTCTTCACGTCTGAGAGGGTGGCGGCGGCGACCTCTTCGGCTGCCTCGCTTCCTTTCTTGAGTATGTCGTAGACCGCCGGGATGTCCTTCTCGTATTCCTTCCTGCGGGCGCGGATCGGTTCAAGCTCCTCGTTGAGGATCTTCTCAAGGAACCTCTTGACTTTCACGTCGCCGAGGCCGCCCCTTCTGTAGTGATCCTTCAACTCGTCGAGGTTGGCATATTCAGGAAGATAGAGGCCGAAGTGCTCGTCGCGGCAGAATGCGTCGAGGTAGGTGAAGACGGTGTTGCCCTCCACGTGGCCAGGGTCGCTGACGTTGATGTGCTGAGGGTCTGTGTACATCGACATCACCTTCTTGTGCATCTCTTCCGCTGATTCGGCAAGGTAGATGCAGTTGCCGAGTGACTTGCTCATCTTCGCCTTGCCGTCGGTGCCGGGGAGTCTGAGGCAGGCTGAGTTGGAAGGCAGGACTGCCTTAGG
>CAKVBK010000111.1 GCA_934725285.1 uncultured Bacteroidales bacterium
GGACGGACGTGGCACTCAAGTGTTTGATTTCGAGACCGGCAAGTCCGAGCAGTGCTCCGATGGAATGGTGATCTACCGTCCGGGTGACAAGAAGGCCCTCTCGACCGCCAAGGGCAAATGGACAGCCGTCAACTTCCCTGCGTCGAAGGTGGCCGGAGGAGAGGCGGTTGACGTTGACAATATGTATGCGACAGTAGACTACTCACAGGAGTGGCCTCAGATCTTCGACGAAGTCTGGAGAGCCTTCCGCGACGGCTACTATCTTGAGAATATGCACGGACGTGACTGGAAGGCGGTAAAGGAAAAGTACGCCGCCCTTCTGCCTTACGTCAAGACCCGTCTGGACCTCAACTATGTGATCGGCGGGATGATCGGCGAGGTCGCCAGCGGCCACGCCTACGTCAATCCGGGCGACTACCCTAAGCCGGAGCGAATCCCGATGGGACTTCTCGGGGCGAAGATGAGCAAGGACAAGAGCGGCTACTTCAAGATCGACCACATCTATTCCGGAGCCGTTTACAGAAGCGAGCTCCGTTCCCCGTTGACCGAGCCGGGAATGAACATCTCCGAGGGTGACTTCATCACAGCCATTGACGGTCAGTCGCTTAAAGGTGTTGACAACATCTACAAACTCCTTGTCGGCAAGGCTGGCAAACTCGTGGAACTGACTGTGAACAAGTCAGCCGCCGAGGGAGGTCGCAAGGTCGTTGTCAAACCTATAGCCGATGAATATCCTCTCGAACACTACGAGTGGGTGATGAAGAACATCCGCACCGTCGAGGAGAAATCCGGCGGCAAGGTCGGCTACATCTATATTCCTGATATGGGACCTGAGGGGCTGAACGAGTTCGCCCGCTGGTACTATCCGCAGCTGGACAAAGAGGCTCTCATCATTGATGACCGCGCCAACGGCGGCGGCAACATCTCCCCGATGGTCATCGAGAGGCTTCTGCGCAAGGTCTACAGGATGACTATGTACAGGAACTCCAACCAGAACGGAACCATCCCGGAGGGGACGCACACTGGACCTAAGGTGCTGCTGATCAACAAATATTCCGCTTCTGATGGTGACCTCTTCCCGTGGAGCTTCAAGGCCAACAACCTCGGAACCGTGATCGGCACCAGGACCTGGGGCGGCATCGTTGGTATCAGCGGCTCTCTGCCTTACATGGACGGAACCGACGTGCGTGTGCCGTTCTTCACGAACTACGATGCGGCGACAGGACAGTGGATTGTCGAGAACCACGGAGTCGACCCTGACATCCTGCTGGACAATGATCCTGTCAAGGAATATGCCGGTGAGGATCAGCAGCTAGACAAGGCCATCGAGACCGCCCTCCAGCAGATCAAGGACCGCAAGCCGCTTCCTAAGACCCCGGCTCCCCGCACCTTCAAGGATCTGGGACTCCCTGAGATTCAGTAACGCTGTAAACCGGTCGCTGAGTATGTCGAAGCGACCGGTTTTTTCATAAATGAATAAAAAGCCGTATCTTTGACTTTGGATTGAAAACAGTAAAAGCATTACGGATATGAAAAAGTTTTTTACAATCGTGCTTGCAGCCTCGATGCTGCTTATTGGTTCCAATGCCTCCGCTCAGAAATGGACGGCCGGTGGTGGATTCTCCTCCTTCAGCCTTTCGGGAGCTGATTCAAAGACGTCTATGGACGAAAGCATCCCGGGATTCTATTTTGGCCTCAACTATGACTATGCTTTCTCAACGATCGATGGACTTACGGTTGAGCCGGGACTGTATTTCATCCATTACGGCAAGGATGCGGAATTACCTGTCGGCAGCAAGTCCTATCGTGCTAATTATCTCCGTGTTCCGATTAATCTTAAATACACACTTCCGTTTGACTCCAACATCAGTTTCGCTGCATTCACCGGACCGCGTTTCAATATGGCGTTAGGTGGAAATATGTTCAGCAAAGGAGAGTCTTATCCGTCACTGAAGAACTTTGACGCTCAATGGGGCTTCGGAATCTCCGCTGTTATTGTTGACGCTGTCATGCTGCGTGCCGGTTACGATCTTGGTCTGACAAAGTGTATCAAGAACAAGACAAAACATGAAGGATGGGACAATGATCTCAAGGCTTACAGAAACACATTCTACATCGGTGTGGGCTTCGCCTTCTGATCCGCTTGCTCGTTACTGATTGGTTTTATATGAGGTTGGACGACGTATTAAAGACGCTACCAGCGATTTTCTTTCTGATTGTTTTGCTGCCGTCCTGTAGGGAAAGCAGGCAAAAGGCTGTGATTCCTGCTGAAATCGTCGCCAAAGTCGATGTCACGGAATCAGATAAAGGTTTCGATGTCTGCCAAATTGCTGATTTTGAAAGAGTCATTCCTCTTGAGACGGTTGGCGACGCACTGATCGGCGAGATTGACAAACTTGAGATGGATGACAGCCACATTGTGATTCTGGACAAGCGGATGCGCACTGTCTGGCTGTTTGGGATTGATGGCAAGTTCATCCGCAGGATAGGTCGTTTGGGCAATGGACCAAAAGAATATGTTTCGCTTGATGACATGTGCTTTGACAAGGAAAGCGAAACAGTCTGGATTTGGGACAGGATCAAGCAGGTGATGCTTGAATATGACCTGGACGGTGAACTCTTGAAAGAGGTCGCGACAGGTTTCAGCTCGAACGTCTTCGCAAAGACAATAGACGGTTTCTGGCTTTATTACTCCTATCTTAAGAATCCTGACAATAACAGTCTTATTCTTGTCAATGAAGAGATGAATCATCTTGAGAAAGGCTTCTTCCCGACAAAGGAGTCTTTCCCGGTGTCTTTAAGTTCCGGCTTCACCTTCTGGGGTGAGAAGGCATATTTCTACTTCCCTCTTTCAAACGTCCTGTATTCATTGGAAGGAACGGAAGCGCGTCCTTACATTGAATTTGATTTCGGAGAGCGGACATTGCCATATTCAAAAATAATGAATATGTCCAGGGAGGAATATGAGACGTTAGTTGATTCTGGCTCTTATTTTGGAGGCCTGAAGAATGTCAAGCTGTCGGACAAGTATTGTTTTTTCCAGTTCTCATCGACCGTTCAGAATAAATATGTCACTGATTATTACGGTGTTTTGGATCTTAAGACCTCAAAGGTCGAGGTGTTCTCTTATTTGAATGGATCGGATTTGCTTGTGGATTTTTCGTCCCTCTTGTGTGTTACTGCCAACGATGAATTGGTATATCCTATTTGCCCAAGTAAGCACAACCCGATATATTTCGATGAGTTGCGGACATTGGTTCCGGATGTGACGGAAGAGTCAAATCCTATTTTGGCGTTGTACAAGCTGAATTAATAGCTGTGTATTATCGAACCATTTGGCGAAATAGTTATGAACAAATTTTCAATTATATTCTTCTGTATCTTCGGTCTTGTCTCTTGCAGAAATACTATAAATGAATTTACGGTTGACAGAACCATAGAATGTAAAGAGTCGCAGATAGAACCGGATATCCCGAAATTTGTCAAAGATGTTACATTTTTGCCTTTGGAAACAAATGCTAATACTTTGCTTGGATCAGTGGATAAGGTTGAGTTTTATGACGGCACGATTTACATCGCAGATTACAGCACCAGAAAGATTGTGGCCTATGATATGACTGGTAAACTCCGTTTTGTCCTTGACAGACAAGGACGAGGACCTGGAGAATACCTTGAGATCAAAAGTTTTTCTGTGGAGTCTGATAACCTTTATATTCTGGATAATTTTGGAAGAAAGTTGTTTGTTTACGATTCATTGACAGGAGAGTATAAAACAACCAAAGAGATGCCTATTGTAGCCTGGGATTTTGAGGCGTTATCAAATGGCGACCTCATTTTTGCGTTTGTCACCGCTGGTGGGAAATTGTCAAAGAAACAACCTCCGTATCGATTGTTTGTGACTGACAATAATTTGAATATTAAAAAGCAGATGCTGGAGTATAGTAAAAAGGGGGATTCTGATGTTTTGGGTTACAGCCATTTCTTTTCTGTTTATGGAGATAGAATCCTGTTTTGCTCCTACTTTAACGATGCATACTATGTCTTGGATCGCAACAATGGAGAAATAATTGAGACTGTAGGAATCGATTTTGAAAATAAAGCGTCAATAAAGGATAAAAGTGATGTGTCACTCGTAAATAACCATACACATTTGAGCTCTGTTCCAATTGCTTGTGGAGACTATCTTGCATGTGATATCACGACAAAAGATGTGGGTGGCAATTACCTTTATGGATCACGCACAAATGGTTTTGTCTCCAATCCGGAGAATGGAGGACTGAACTGTATGTTGGAACCCATCGGTAGTTATGATGATTCTTTTGTAAGTGTACTTTGGGATAGGGAAATGTATGACTCAATTGTGTCAACAGGTTTCCAGAAAGCAGGAGATGACGTAGAGAAGGCACTGGACAGTGGCGCTTTGGTTTTGTTGTTTTATCGCATGATATAAGAATTACTGAATTTGATGAATTTTCATACTTTTCTATTGGATTCTAACAATTACCCAGTCTTTGCCGGTTAATGCGGCCATCATAGGCGTTATACTCATCGACAAGAGCGATAATCGCCTATTTATGCTCCTCTGTTCGTACACAAATCCGAGACTCGTGAAGCTGTAGGATAACTTTACTGTAAAATGATTATTTTTGTGCGGTAATCGCTCATTAGAGGGCGTTTATCGCTATCGTGGGACTATTCGGAAAATTTATTGGATTGGTTGCGGCTGTGGCAGCCGCAATGATATTCTCTTCTTGTGGGAACAGGGAGGTTGGACAGATTATGGACTCCGCCGAGGGCGTTATGTGGACAAGGCCTGACAGTGCGTTGGCTACATTGGAATCAATTGACACGTTGAGCCTCAAGACCAAGGCGCAGCGCGCGAGGTACTCGCTGCTGTACACCATGGCGTTGTGTAGGAATCACCTCACTATTTCGGATTTGCGTGTCATAAAGCCGGCCGCGAGCTATTATGAGCACCACGGTTCCAATGATGACAAGATGAAGATGTATCTCTATCTTGGGACGGCGCAGTATGACACAGGAGATCCTGAATCCGCGATT
>CAKVBK010000112.1 GCA_934725285.1 uncultured Bacteroidales bacterium
GCACATCGCCGGCGCTCTCCTGAACCCTCTTAGACCGCAGCCCTTCGATATATTCAAAATTTTGTCATGTGCTTAAAGCTTGTGTTATAAAAAGAATTCTATCTGTTTCTTATGCGCCATCCAAAGCCAAGCATCAGATTGTTTGGATCATGGAAATCGTGCAGCTTGTAGCCTACGTGAAGATACAGCCCCTTGTAGATGTTTGTTTTCAGGGCTAGAGTCTGGTAAAACCCCTTGAGCTCGTCTCCCTTGTAGATGACGTTGCGTCCGAAGCCTATGTTGACCGAAAATATCGGCATGACAAATTCGGCTCTCAGTGACAGTCCAATTCCCAACTGCTCGTTGAGTGGAGGACGATAGAAACGGATGTTTCCGTCATCACCTGTTCCAGCCACATATTTACCAACATTGGCGCTTTCATCGTACTGCACATCAATCGAAACTCCTGTCCTGAAAAATTTGTTTACCCTGTACAGCGGGCTGATGTTCAGTCCGAGGATGCCGAATTTGCCTTCGGCGATGTATGGAGTGTCATTCCACATCAACCCTTTTGCTCTTCCTGCCCCGTACAGGAGAATGTCGTAGGTCATCCTGTCCGCAAACCTGGAACTTTTCAGCGAGGCATATTCATTGACGGCAGAGGCATGTCGCCGAAAATTCCTGTTCTCCGGGCCGAAACTTCTGCTCACCCCTATCCGCCCTCCGGCTGTATTGACTCCGGCGTTCGGATAGGATGTGTTGCCATTTGAAAAATGCGTAAGGTCTACTCCAACGGAAAGCGCCCAGTTGTCAACAGGTTTCCATGAAAGCATGATTCCGAAATTGATGTAGGCGTTCACCCTTGAGCCGACCACCATGTTGTATTCATTGACATAGCTGTGAAGATCAGCGTAGGGGTCGTAGGGATGCCATCCGAAAGATGCTCCGAAATTCCATTCGTAGTCTAACGAAAGTGTTGGAGAAATCTGTGCGAGCCTTGCACCTTGGAACACATAGACAGCCACGGGATCACCTATTTCCTTATGGTCAAAGAATGTGTTGAAAGCGGCTCCAACCCCTTGATATGCGGTAGGATATAATTTCCCGAAATGGCTGGAGGAAGGGAATGAGAAAGAATATTGCAGATGTGCTGAACCGCTCTTGTCCAAGCGCTTCCCAAGTTCGTTCTCTCCTCTGAAAAATTTATGTGTCGGCAAGAGGTATGAAGGGCGGACATTGACTCCGACGTGATGAGAGAATCTCAATGAATCAACATCGCGTGCGTCAGCGACTTGTGTGCCTCTGATAGCCGGCAGGATACCAACGGCCAGCATTATGAATATTCTCGATCTCATCTTCTCTCTTTGGTCAGTAAATAAAAGCCATCAGGCGACGTGGATGTCATCTTGCCGTTTATCGTGAATAATGAACCAGTCTTTTTGTTCCTTCTCCGCAGAATGTAATCGACTTTGTAAGAGTCGATACCCCAATACATTCTATAGTACAATTTCTCTGTGCCGGCAGGAGGAAAAGCCATAGTGGCCATCTTGTCGCTTTCGTAGGGGTACTCATACGTTGTCGTACAGCTGTATGCCGCTTTGGCCCCGCTGAAAGTCAGAGACTTGTCCTCAAACATGACCCCGTCAGGCACCGGAACTTCGAAATCATTGCCCTGGTATCCGAGGTCGGAGTCATTCGTGAACCGCACGCTCCTTGCGGCACCGGCGAACACACCTTTGCTGATGAATACAGTATCGGCGCCATTGTTAATGAATGTCATCGGTCCCCATCCGGTGGTGACTTCACCCTCGTTCGTCAAACGGATTAAACCATCGTAAGAAATGTCCACAAACTCGTAGCCGGAAGATGTAGGCTGCCTGACCCGCACGGAATCTTCTTCGTAATTATTTGAAATGAATATTGTAATGTCGTTTTCAGTGTCTGAAAAATTGGGCTGCAAAACCAGCGTCAGTTCCCTGTCTCCTGTTTTTTTGTAAAACATGGTGAAATTGTCGCCTGACACTTTTATCATGCCATCGTCAGTCATCTCAATGGAATCGGAACTGCCAGCCCAATAATAGACAGAGCCGTTGGCCTTTATTGCGGCCACTCTCCAGTCATCAACCTTGAAGTTAACTTTGATCGTGCCGCCTTCCTCCGGGGCGATCAAATCCCGCGATGATGGCCCGATGTGGCTGACAAAAGCGTCTTGGTTGCATCCGCAGGTAATAATCGAGACGTACAGCACAATGAATATGCCTGCCGCTGCCCTTATTAACAAGTTTCCTATAGTCCGGTTTTTCATATTCTTAAATCAGGAAATCTTTGAGCTCCTCGTAGAATCTTTGGGTAGGGAAGCCCATCACGTTGTAGAACGAGCCTTCCAGCCTTGTGATTCCCACGTAGCCGATCCATTCCTGGATTCCGTAAGCTCCGGCCTTGTCGAAAGGCTTGAAGTTGTCGATGTAGTAGTCTATCTCGCTGTCGGACAGCTTTTTGAAATAGACATCGGTTGAGACGGAGAATGTCCTTTCACGATGACAGTCACGGATAGTCACAGCAGTGATGACCTGATGCTCACGTCCGGAAAGAAGCTTGAGCATTCTTACGGCGTCAGCCCTGTCCCGAGGTTTGCCGAGAATCTCTGTTCCGCACAGCACCATAGTGTCGGAGGTGACAAGAATCTCATCCTCATCAAGCCCTCGGTGAAAGCCCGACGACTTGCCCTCTGACATCAATTCCGGCACTTTAACGTGCGGAGTGTCGGGGGAGTATCGCTCTACGAACGATGTCCCGGTGTCTACGGTGAAGTCGATGTCCAGTCCGGCGAGCAATTCCCTGCGGCGCGGCGAGTTGGATGCGAGGATGATCCTCTTTCCGTGCATGTCCATATTCTTTAGAATTTTTTCTTGTAGGCGACCGCGTCGAAGACCCAACGCCCCTGAGCTTTCATAACTTTCTCCATGTATTCACGCACGCATGCTTTTCCGCCGGGACGGTCCGAGATGATGTCAGCCGCTTCCTTGACTTCTTCGACAGCATCGTTGGGGCAGACTCCAATTCCGGCTGCCATGATGACTTCGATGTCAGGGATGTCGTCTCCGAAATACATTACTTCTTCGGGTTTTAGATGATGTCTCTTGCAGAAATCATCGAAGTCCTCTATCTTGTTTCTGGAGCCCAGGTAGATGTCCTCCGGGTTGATGCCGTTGCTGCTGAATCTGGCCCTTATGCTTTGGGACCGTCCACCGGTGATCACTCCGACCGGAAATCCGTTCAGGCAAGCCATCCTGACAGCGAATCCGTCCTTTGCGTCGAAAGTCCTGTAAAGCTGACCTTCCAAATCTGCGAGGATTCCACCGTCAGTCATCACTCCGTCGATGTCGAACGTGAACGCTTTTATGTCCTTGAAATCTGTCATTTCAAGTTATGATTTGGCTCCGTTCGGGCCGAATTGAGGCAGATCTCCGAGATTGAATGTTCCTCCTTGCTGTGGCTGCCCGCCGCCGAGGTTTATGAGGCCGAACTGCGCCTCGTATTTTGTCACATTGTCCATCAAGGCGTTGAGAAGCCTTTTGGCGTGCTCAGGAGTCATGACGATGCGGTTGCTGATGTCCGGCTTTGGCAGACCAGGGAGAATCGTGGCGAAATCGATGATGAATTCGCTGTGCGAATGAGTGATGATCGCAAGGTTTGAATATGTGCCCTTTGCCACTTCCGGACGGATCTCCAGACTGATTTCTTTCTTTTCTTCCATAGTATGTGTGTATTTTTGAAGCAAATTTAGTGAAAAATGTGCTATATTTGTAAACTTTGTATATTATAAGCAGTAATATGAGCGAGAAAAAAGAGCTTTCCGCCAAATACAATCCGGCGGAAGTAGAGGACAAATGGTACGCATGGTGGACAGAGCACAAATGCTTCCACTCGGAACCGAATGAGAAAGAGCCATATACAATAGTGATTCCGCCGCCTAACGTGACTGGTATCCTTCACATGGGCCACGTGCTGAACAACACATTGAATGATGTGCTGATCCGCAAGGCCAGGATGGACGGCAAGAACGCATGCTGGGTTCCGGGAACGGACCACGCCTCGATCGCCACTGAAAGCAAGGTTGTCGCCAAGCTCAAGGGAATGGGAATATCCAAGGAAGACCTTACCCGTGAGGAGTTTATGAAATATGCTTGGGAGTGGAAAGAAGAGCACGGCGGGATCATTCTCAAGCAGCTTCGCAAGCTGGGGGCGTCATGTGATTGGGACAGGACAAGGTTCACTATGGAGCCGGAGCTTTCCGACGCCGTGATCGCCACATTCTGCTATTTTTATAAGAAGGGAATGATATATAGAGGTGTGCGTATGGTCAACTGGGATCCGGTCGCACTGACTGCCATCAGTGACGATGAGGTCATCCACAGGGACACCAAGAGCCATTTCTATCACCTTAAATATTATATCTCCGACGGCAACGGCAATCCGACCGACAAGTATCTTGTGATCGCGACGACACGTCCTGAGACTATCATGGCCGATGCCGCCATCTGTGTCAACCCTGCAGATGAGAGGCATCATTGGCTCAAAGGCAAGAAGGTTCTTATCCCGTTGATCAACCGGGAGATTCCTGTGATTGAGGACAGCTACGTCGAGATGGATTTCGGAACCGGCTGTCTTAAGGTGACTCCTGCCCACGATGCCCACGACTACGAGATCGGCCTTCGCCACAACCTTCCTGTCATGGACATCATCGATGACCACGGACGTCTGAACGAGAAGGCTCAGATTTTGGTCGGAGAGGACCGCTTCGATGCCAGAAAGAAGATAGTAAAGATGTTGGAAGAGTCCGGCAACCTTGTGAAGGTGGAGGAATATACCTCTCCTGTGGGATATTCGGAAAGGACCAACGCCGTAATCGAGCCTAAACTCTCCGCGCAGTGGTTCCTGAAGATGGAAGACCTTGCGGCGAAGGCGCTTGAGAGTGTCGAGTCCGGCAAGATAAAGCTGATTCCGGACAAGTACCGCAACACCTACCGTCACTGGATGGAGAACGCCCACGACTGGTGCATCTC
>CAKVBK010000113.1 GCA_934725285.1 uncultured Bacteroidales bacterium
GTCGAGGTCGATGATCCTGACAATCCCGGTCAGAAGAAGACAATCAAGAAGACCTACCAGAGGGGAATGGAGGACACCGATGTCAAGATCACCCTCAAGAACTGCTACCGGCTTGTGCCTGAGTTCAAAGAAGAGTTGGAAAACGGAACGCCGCAGGTCAAGGAGGTCCTGAAATTCGCCCTGCAGCTGGAGGGCTGCATCCGTCAGGTCGGAATGCACGCGTGCGCCACGATTATCGGACGAGGCAACCTGACCGATTATATTCCTATCTGCCTTTCTATGGACAAGGAGTCCGGGCAATATGTCTGGACTTCGCAGTACGACGGCCATTACATCGAGGAGGTCGGAATGCTCAAGATGGACTTCTTGGGGCTCAACACCCTGTCCATCATCCACAAATGCCTTGACAACATCAAGCTGCGCTTCGGCACGGACATCGACATCGAGGCGATTCCGATTGACGACAAGCCGACCTACGAACTTTACGGCCACGGCGACACGGACAGCGTCTTCCAGTTTGAGTCCGAGGGTATGAAGACGTGGCTCCAGAGGCTGCACCCGGAGCGTTTCGAGGACCTCATCGCCATGAACGCCCTCTACCGGCCGGGTCCTATGGACTACATCCCTGACTTCGTGGATAGAAAACTTGGCTTGAAGCCTATTGAATATGACCTTCCGGAGATGGAGGAGTTCCTCAAGGACACCTATGGAGTCACGGTCTACCAGGAGCAGGTGATGCTTCTTTCCCAGAAACTGGCCGGATTCACCAAGGGCCAGGCGGACAAGCTCCGTAAGGCGATGGGTAAGAAGCAGATCGCCATCCTGAACGAACTCAAGGACAAGTTCATGGAGGGAGGAAAGGCCAACGGCCATCCGGAGAAGATGCTGGACAAGATCTGGAAGGACTGGGAGAAGTTCGCTCAGTACGCCTTCAACAAGTCCCACGCAACCTGCTATGCTTGGGTCTCTTACCAGACTGGCTGGCTGAAGTGCCACTATCCGGCCGAGTTCTTCGCCGCCAACCTCTCCTGCAACCTGTCGAACATGCCGGAGATCAAAAAGATCTTGACAGATTGTAAAGCTCATAAAATCAAGGTGTTGAACCCGGATGTCAACGAGTCGTATTCACACTTCACCGTGAACAAGGATGGCAACATCCGTTTCGGACTGAAGGGAATCAAGAGTTTCGGATCCAATGTGGCCGAGGCGATCATCGCCGACAGGACCGCCAACGGAACCTACGCCGACATATTCGATTTTGTTGAAAGGCTTGGCAACTCGCTGGGCAGAAAGGCGATAGAGTGCCTTGTATATTCAGGAGGCTTTGATTCGTTCGGCATCCAGCGTAAGCAGTTCTTCTTGCCTTGCCGCAGCGGCAATCTGTTCATCGACGAGCTTGCGAAATATGCCAACCTTTACAGCCAGGACGCCGCAAACTCCGCCGCGTCTCTTTTCGGCGAGGTGGAGGAAATGAAGCCGGTAAGGCCGGATATTCCCGAAATGGTCGGGGCGGACGATGAATTCGAGTGGCTTCAGAAGGAAAAGGAATATGTCGGGATGTACATCTCCTCTCATCCTTTGGACAAGTATGCGTTTGAGATGGAGAGCTTTACGAATTGCGAGCTCGCCAGTCTGAACAAGCAGGTGGCTGAATGCGAGGCTTCCAAGAAGAAGATGAAGGTCGCGGTCGCCGGTCTGGTGACCGAGTACAGCACTTTGACCACGAAGACCGGCAAGCCATATTCAAAGACTAAGTTGGAGGATTACAGCGGAGCCTACGAACTGGCCTTGTTCGGCCGTGACCACGAGGCTTTCATGAGCTACATGAAGCCTCACGAGAGCCTTTACATCGAGGGAGACATCGAGGAGAAATACTTCATCAAGCCGGAGGAGCGCGCCCAAGGCAAGACTTCACCTTACGCATTCAGAGTGAAGAAGATAATGCTTCTGGGCAACGTCAACGAGACAATGTTGAGCGCTTTTTCCATCAGCATCACCACCCCGATGCTGACCGAGAAGTTCCGCAAGGATCTCGTGTCTCTGATCCAGGCCAACCGAGGCACTGTCCCTCTCAAGATGTTCCTCTACGATCCGCAGACCAAGTACAAGATCGAGTTCCACTCCACAAAATACAGAGTGGCTGTCACCACTGAGCTTGTCTCCGCCCTGAAGCTCCTTGGGGTTCAATGTTCTCCGGTCAGGAAATAGATTATTGGTTTCCGTGAGTGAAACAGGGTGTTTTGCGTACGGGAGTCTAAACTGGAGTCATTCGTGCGTCATAATGCCGTTTTCACGCCCAAAGTCGATTTCCTGCTATGTCATAAATCGCGACAATCGATTGGATTTATGGTTGGTAAGGCTTATATTTGTGAAAATCGAACGTTATGAAAGGAGATTCATTATTAGCGTTTATCGCGGGGGCGGCGGCAGGGCTTACCCTTGGGCTGTTGTTCGCTCCGGAGAAAGGCGAGGAGACGCGCAGAAAACTGAAAGAGACTGCCGGGGATGCCGTTGACTCTATAAGGAATCGCGCGGAGTCTGCCAAGACAGAGATAGAGGAGCTGAAGGCTGAACTGAAAGACAGGACGGAGGATCTTAGGGAAGATGTCAGAATGAGGATTTTCGAGCGGCTGGAGAAACTCGAGAGCGCCATTCAGAGGGACATTGAATATGCCGAAAGGCAATCCGAAAACGCTTGACAATGAGTGAGTTCACTAAACCTATAGAGGATCTTGGCAAGAGCACGGCGGACTATGTCGAGGCCAGGATTGATGACCTTAAATTGAGGACGGCCAAAGGGCTTTCCCTTACGCTTGGCAAGTTGCTCTACATGCTTCTTGTCCTCTTTATCGTGTCTGTTATCCTGACGGCTTTGGCCATCGGTGGCGTGATGTGGATAGGGGAGATGATTGGCAGTTATGCTGCCGGTGCCGGAATTGTGGCCGCAGTGTTCGCTGTAATTTTGGCGATTGTCATCCTGCTGAGAAAGAGGCTGTTCCGCAACACGTTCGTCCCGATGTTCATCAAACTGTTTTTTGACGAAGACAAATAGGCTATGCGATACTCAGAAATCAAGACTATGGATGAGCTTGAGTCGGCTCAGAAAGATGTGCGTGAGCGTTTGGCCCGCAGAGAGTTTCTGATGCGCGAGTCTCTGTCCGATGTCAAGGAGGCATTCACGCCATCCAACATGCTGTTCTCCAGTCTCAGAGGTCTTTCGGCGTTTGTTCCGGTCGAAAAGTTGCTTTTGCTGGCCGTAAGAATGTTCAAGCGCAGGTTATTCAAATGATTGTCGGACTCTGTTTCGCCGTATAGAATATAGTCTGTCGTCATATGCATTCTATTGTATTCGTAAATAAATCAGATTCAGCAGATGAGCATATTCAAAGATAGGATTGAGTCGGTTCGGGCGATGATGCGCTCGAAGGGGTGGGATGTCGTCATCGTGACGGGAAATGACCCGCATAACAGTGAATATTCCGCTGCGCGTTGGCATCAGGTGGCTTGGCTTTCCGGCTACACCGGGGAGGGAGACCTTGTCATCACGGAGGATCATGCCGGGCTTTGGACGGACACGCGCTATTTCATCCAGGCTTCCAGGCAGCTTCCTGCTGCGGGTGTGGAGTTGCATAAGACTCGCGTTCCCGGTCAAGTACTTATCCCAGAATGGCTTGCCGGCCATTTTGCGGATTTGGGAGAGATTTGCGTTGCAGTTGACGGGCTTTGCATGACAGCTTCTTCCGTGAAAGACATTCAGGATGCTGTCGGGGAGAAGGTCCGCTTTGTTAACGTCCCCGACATGATTGAAGTTTTTTGGACAGACCGTCCGGAGATCCCTCAGACTCCGGTCATCACCCTCGGCCCGGAGCAGGTCGGCTGGTCAAGGGGGCAGAAAGTCCGCTGGATGCGCAGGTGGTTGGATGAAAAGGGATACGATGCTATTCTCCTTACGGCTTTGGACGAGATTGCATGGATGCTGAATGTCCGTGGGCAGGATGTGGCTTACAATCCTGTCGTGATGTCGTATTTGCTTGTCACTCAGGATAATGTACTTTGGTTTGCACGTAAAGGCCCGACTCCTGATGAGGATGGCGAGACCGAAGACAGTTTCCACGAGCTGATTGCGGACGGAGTGAACATTCAGGAATATTCCGATGTGGAGACCGCTCTTTCTAACCTTGTGGACGGTAGTTACATCAAGGCCCTATTCGTTGATCCAGCGACCTTGAATTACAATCTGTACTGTATTCTGAAGGACAATTCGCCTCAGTCCATTGTCTTCGGCACTTCCCCGGTCGGCCTGCGCAAATCCGTCAAGAACGATGTTGAGATCACCGGAATGAAAGAGGCTCACCTTGAAGACGGTATCGCTATGGAGCGCTTTCTCCATTGGTTGCAGACATCTGTCGAGGCGGGAGATGCCATCAATGAATATGAAGCCTCTCTCAAGCTGCACGAGTTCCGCTCGGAGATCGAAGGCTTTCGTGGCGAGAGTTTCGAGACGATTTCTGCCTATGGCCCGAACGCCGCTCTGCCGCACTACGTCACGCCGGAAGAGGGATCGGCAGAGATCTATGCCGAGGGGCTTTACTTGTGTGATTCCGGAGGACAGTACCTATTCGGAACCACTGACATCACCAGAACTATTCCGCTTGGACCTTGCTCGCAACTGGAGAAGGAGGACTATACACTTGTCTTGAAAGGCCATATCGCTCTTTCCAAGGCAGTTTTCCCTAAAGGAACGGCCGGTTGCCAGCTGGATGTCCTGGCTCGTGAGCCGCTTTGGAACGCCAAGCGTAATTTCGGCCACGGAACCGGCCATGGCGTCGGATTCTATCTAAACGTCCACGAAGGCCCGCAGGACATCCGGCAGAACTTCAACCATCAGGCTCTTATTCCGGGCATGATCACGAGTGATGAACCGGGAATCTACCGTGAGGGCAAGTTCGGCATCCGTCACGAGAACCTGATCCTTTGCGTGGATGCCGG
>CAKVBK010000114.1 GCA_934725285.1 uncultured Bacteroidales bacterium
GCGACGGCGGCATAGAAAGGCTTTTTCTTGGCCTTGCCGTCTGCGGAATCCTTGACGGAACTGTCACCTGATGTCGTGGCATCGACCAGTTCGTAGTCCAAAAGGCGCTGCTCCAGATTGGCGGCCTTGACACGGATCTTCACCGGATCTCCGAGACGGAAAATCTTGCCGGTGCGGCGACCCTTGATGAGGTAGTTCTGTTCGTCGAACTCGAAGAAGTCGGACTTCACATCGCGCAGGGCTACCATGCCCTCGATCATCGTCGGCTTGATCTCCACGTACATTCCCCATTCGGTCAGGCCGGAGATATTACCTTCATATTCATTGCCTATCTTGTCCTGCATGAACTCGATGAGCTTGTACTTGACGCTGTCGCGCTCGGCGTTGGCCGCGATCTGCTCGCGCTCGGAGGCATGCTGGCACTGCGCTTCGTAATATTCCTTGTTCTGGCTCTCCGCATTGTCGAGGTAGAGGGCCAACAGCCTGTGTACCATTGTGTCAGGGTAGCGGCGGATAGGTGAGGTGAAGTGCGTGTAGAACTTGAACGCGAGGCCGTAGTGGCCGATGTTGTCGGTGGTGTAGATCGCCTTCGCCATCGAGCGGAGGGCTATCATCTGGAAGGCGTCGCACTCAGGAGTGCCTTTGGCCTCTGCCAAGAGGGTGTTCAGTGACTTGGCTATCTCGCGTCCGTTGCCGCTCGGCCCGAACTTGAATCCGAAGTTGCTGACGAACTGCCCGAGGCTCGCGATCTTGTCGGTGTTCGGCTCGCCGTGCACACGGTAGACGAATGTCTTGGCCTTCTTGTCCGCCTTGCCGTCCATCTTGCCGGATGTCGCGATGAACTCGGCCACGGAGCGGTTGGCGAGAAGCATGAACTCCTCTATCAGCCAGTTGGCCTCCTTGGTGATCTTCTCGTAGACTCTGACCGGCTTGCCCGTGGCATCGACCTCGACCTTCATCTCAGGGCGCTCGAAGCTGATGGCCCCGGCGGCGAAACGCCGTTTGCGTAGTATTGAGGCAAGTTTGTTGAGTGTCACGATGGCCTCTCTGATGTCCTGGCCGATCGCCGGATCCGCAGGCTCCTTGCCGTCGCTCTCGATGATCTGCTGGGCTCCGTCGTAGTCGAAACGATAGTCCGAGCAGATGGCAGTACGGCCGAACCAACGGCTCTCGATTTTTCCGCGAGGTGTCATCTCGACCACCACCGAGAAAGTCAGCTTCTCTTCGTTAGGACGGAGAGAGCAAAGCTTGTTGCAGAGTTTCTCCGGGAGCATAGGGACTGTTCTGTCAACCAGATAAACAGACGTGCCTCGCTCCTGAGCCTCCTTGTCGACAATCGTGCCAGGAAGCACATAGTGGGACACGTCGGCGATGTGGATTCCGATCTCGTAGTTGCCGTTGTCCAGTTTCTTAAACGACAAAGCGTCATCAAAGTCCTTGGCGTCCGTGGGGTCAATCGTGAATGTCAGCGTGTCGCGGAAGTCACGACGTTCCTTGATGTCCTGTTCCGTGATCTTGTCCGAAATCTGGTCGGCGGCGTTCTCCACCTCCGGCTCGAACCTGTACGGCAGTGCATATTCAGCGAGGATGGCGTGCATCTCCGTGTCGTTCTCTCCCGGCATTCCCAGCACATCCACGATGTGGCCTTTCGGAGTCGGCTCGCCCTTGTCCCATCCGTCGACCAGAGCCGCCACTTTCATTCCTCTTTTCGCGCCCTCCGGAAGGGTGTCGAAATCTATGCTGATGTCGTACGGCATATTCCTGGACTGCATCAGCACCCACGCCTGCCTTCCGACAATATGCAGCACACCGACGAACGGCTTGTGGCTGCGCTCTACTATCTCAATGATCTCACCCTCACGGCGTTTGGCCGCATCCTTTCTGCCACGTCCGCCTTTTCCGGCCTCAGCGGAGGCTCCCTTTTTCTCACTTGTCACCGCACATTTCACAATGTCTCCGTTCAACGCTCCTCGGGTTTTGGACGCCTTGACGAACACATCGTTGTCCGGCTCTCCTTCAATGATCACGAAGACATAGCCGTCCCTTGTCATCTGAACTTTACCGGTTACCTCCTCCAGCACTCTTTTCGTCTTCTGTCTGGAGCCGAATCTCCTGTCGCGGCCCTTTCCGCCGCCTTTCTCGCCACCCTGGCGATTTCTTTTTTTCTGCATTACGAATATATTAATGGTACAAAGGTACGAATTTTCCCTGCAAACGATGAGCCCGAAAGATAGATAATGATTATCTTTGCAGCGAAAGTGGCTTGATTTTTTGAATATTCAAGTTTGACTTCCGCGAAAGTCATAATCTATGAATATTCATAATCAGGCACTGACACGACAATAATTTAACACTCAAGAATATGCCTGACATCAGAAAAGACAGCAGAATCGTCATGACCCTCGACGCCGGCGGCACCAACATGGTCTTCGGCGCTATGAAAGGCGGCGAGTTCTGCTGCGAACCTATCACGCTTCCGTCCAACGCTGACAATCTTGACCGTTGCCTCGGCACGATGGTGACGGGCTTCACAAAGATCAAAGAGGAGTTGGGTGAGGCGAAACCTGTGGCCATAAGCTTCTGTTTCCCTGGCCCTGCCGACTACCCTGACGGCATCATCGGCGGCTACCTTCCTAATTTCCCGTCATTCCGTGACGGAGTCGCTCTCGGACCGTTCCTTGAGGACACATTCGGGATTCCGGTCTTCATCAACAACGACGGAGACCTTTACGCCTACGGTGAGGCCCTCGGTGGTGTGCTTCCGGAGGTGAATGAGAGACTCGCAAAGGCTGGAAGTTCCAAGCGTTACCACAACCTCATCGGCTACACCTTCGGCACCGGTCTGGGAATAGGCACAGTGATCAACGGTGAACTTAACAGAGGCGACAACTCCTGCGTGGAGACCTTCTGCCTCAAGCATCCTGACATGCCGGACATCATCGTTGAAGACGGGGCGTCGATACGCGCCGTGAAGAGAGTTTACGGTGAACTGACCGGCAATCCGGACCATGGTCTTGAACCGAAGGACATCGCCGAGATATGCGAGGGCAAGAGGCCTGGCGACCGTGAGGCCGCGATCAAGGCGTTCGACAAGATGGGCGAGGTCGCTGGAGACGCGATGGCGACAGCCGTCACCTTGATCGATGGTCTGATTGTGATCGGGGGCGGTGTGATGAACAACCACAAGTACTTGATGCCAGGAATCTTACGCACCATGCGCGGCAAGATGCACCAACTCACCGGTGAGGAACTGAACCGTGTCCAGATGAAGGTCTACAACCTTGATGATCCTACCGAGTTTGAGCAGTTCGCCCGTGGCGAGGCACGTTCCTTGAAAGTCTACGGCAGCGATCGTGAGGTGATTTACGATCCGCAGAAGCGTGTCGGCGTGATGCGTTCGAAGATCGGTGCCAGCAAGGCGATCTCGCTCGGAGCCTATGCGTTTGCTCTCACCGAATTGGACAAGAAATAGTTATAGTAACCTTCAAAAAATAACCTGCATCATCTTAAGGAATCTTTTCGGTCTATATCTTTTTTCTCATCAGTCATGTGCCACCGGCACACTCCTTCTTCGAAAATAGATCTATCCTCGAAAATCTTCTCTTAATCTGAGGCAACTTATTTTTTTTCATGTTACATAAAGGAACTTAACGAATATGTATCCTCTGAAATTTGAGCCCTATCTCCGCGAAATGGTGTGGGGCGGAGAAAAGATCGCCCCGTTTAAGGGCATCAAGACAAAGCAGCATCACATCGGGGAAAGCTGGGAGATCTCGGCTGTCCCGGGTCACGTCTCCACGATAGCCAACGGTCCTCTTGCAGGCAAAAGCCTGACCGACGTGATGAATGAATATGGTCCCGAACTCGTCGGCAAGAAAGTCTTCGCCAAAACCGGCACGGAGTTCCCGCTGTTGATAAAATTCATCGATGCAAAGAGTGACTTGTCCATCCAGGTCCATCCGAACGATGAGCTAGCCGAGAAAACTCATCCAGGGATGAAAGGCAAGACCGAGATGTGGTACGTTGTGGGAGCGGACGAGGGCGCCCACCTGCTTAGCGGCCTCACAGAGTGGATCACTCCCGATGAATATGAGGAAAGGGTCAACGAGCACACGATTACAGATGTCCTTGCCAGCTACAGGATCGCTCCCGGAGACGTGTTCTTCCTCCCTGCCGGCCGCATCCACGCCATCGGCGCCGGAGCCTTCGTCGCAGAGATCCAGCAGACCTCCGACCTGACCTACAGAATCTACGATTATGGCCGTCTTGGTCTTGACGGAAAGCCCCGCGAGCTTCACATCGAGCAGGCTAAGGAAGCCATCGACTACGATGTCTATCCTGACTACAGGACTGAATATTCCCGTGTTAAGGATGCTGAGACAGAACTGGTTAGCTGCAAGTACTTCACTACTTCGCTTTTTGATCTCGATAAACCTTGCTCCAAGGATCTTTCCAAGCTAGACTCCTTTGTCGTTGTGATGTGCGTCTCCGGAAAAGGCAGCCTTGTGGACCATGAGAATGACGGTCACGAGCACGTTGTCACCCTCCGCCAAGGCGAGACCGTCCTCATCCCCGCCACCTCCACCGCCATCGAGTTTCGTCCCGATTCCGCGATGACCTGCCTCACCAGCTGCATCGAGTAATGTGTCCAGGACGGATTCCCTGTGAGACCCCGGTGGCATCCTCAGGAGACGAAAAGTAAGATAAATGCTTCCTAAGAGTGCAGTCTGCACTCTTGGGAAGCAAAAGAGGTCGAAAGTGATGCCTGAGGGAGCGAGATTATGCGAAAATATTCTTGTTAAGTTACAGAATGGTTTGTTTTGAGGTAAAAACTTGACAATAAAGAATTCTTGATTATATTCTCATCTTTGACACTTCCCAATTTAAAAATAGTGCCCCAAGACCACCGTGGCAGCGATTTTGGGGCTTTGG